>NZ_JBHSLW010000033.1:0-72267 GCF_042657265.1 Allobosea eneae | reverse complement strand
CGCCGACCTCCAAATCAGTCGGCTCTCCATGAATCAGACAATCCGCGTCAGAGGAATCCTCGAACAGACGCATGCGGCAATCCGTCCACACTGCCTAGCATGGCGCCAACAACGTCTTTTCGGGGAGCAACGCTCGATGGATCTCGCCGGGCTTCTGGTTTTCGCCGGTGTCTATTTCCTTGCCGTCGCCTCGCCGGGGCCGGGCATCGCCGCGATCGTGGCGCGCTCGCTCTCGACCGGCTTCCGGCGGGTGGTGCCCTTCGTGCTCGGCATCGCCGCCGGCGACCTGGTCTGGCTGACCTTCTCGGTCCTCGGCCTCACCGTGCTGATGCAGAATTTCCACGGCCTATTCCTGGCGATCAAATATGCCGGCTGCGCCTATCTGATCTATCTTGCCTGGAAGCTCTGGACCGCCCCGGTGAAGAGCCTGGAGGACCAGCCGCCGATGCGAGGCGAAGGCCTCCGCCTCTTCCTCGGCGGCCTCGCATTGACGCTCGGCAATCCCAAGGTGATGGTGTTCTTCGTCTCAATCCTGCCGCTGGTCGTCGACCTCAACGCGATCACGCCGCTGGCGTTCGCCGAGATCGTCGCCCTGACCACGCTGATCATCAACACCACGCTGCTCGGCTACGCTTTCCTCGCCGACCGGGTCCGGCGGCTGGTGTCGAGCCCCAGGACCATGCGCCGGATCAACCGCGTCACCGGCGGGGTGATGGCGGGCGCTGCGGCGGCAATCGCGGCTCGTGGCTGAGATGGCGGACATGGCAGCAGACGTACGCGCCATGCGTCGCGAGGACTGGTCCGAGACCCCGGGGGAATGGCATGGCGAGGTGCAGGGCTTCGGCGGCGAGGTCTCGCTGATCTTCGTCCGGGCCGAGCCCGGCAAGGGGCCGAGGCTGCACAGCCATCCCTATCCCGAGACCTTCATCGTGCGCGCCGGGCGGGCGCTCTACACGATCGGCGACCGGGAGATGGAGGCCGGGCCGGGAGAGATCCTGGTCGTGCCGGCCGGCGTGCCACATAAATTCCGCAGCCTCGGGCCGGAGGTGCTGGAATCGATCGACATCCACGCCAGCGAGCGCTTCATCACCGATTGGCTGGAATAGCGTTCAACGCCCGCCGGCCGCCGCGATCAGCCGGGCGACCTCGCTTTGGCCGCGCTTACGGGCGTGCTGGAGCGGGCTGATGCCGTCTCTGTCGGCGAGGTTGGGATCGGCGCCGGCATCGAGCACGAGCTGCGCCACCTGCTGGTGGCGAGGGCCGCCATCGCCGAGGATCACAATCTCCAGAAGGCAGGTCCAACCGAGATTGTTGACGTGGTTCACGTCGATGCCTGATGTCAGCAGGAGCTTGGCCGTTTCGACATGGGCGCGCTCGCAGGCGGGTATCAGCGCATTGCCGCCATAGCGGTTGCGGATCGTCAGATCAGGCTTGAGCGGCAGCATTGCCGCGATGATCTCGGTGCGGCCGCTAGCGCCGGCGAGCAGCCAGGGCGTGTCCTGGTTCGCCGCCTGGGCGTTGGGGCTCGCGCCTGCCGCCAGCAGCGCCTTGGCGACGGCGACATGATTGCCGGCGACGGCGAGCAGCAGCGGCGTCTGACGCTGGCCGTCGCGCTGTTCGAGATCGGCTTTGGCGGCGATCAAGCGATTCACCGCGGCAAGGTCGCCACGCCCCGCGGCTTCGAGCAACCCGGTCTGCGCCTCGCCGACTTCCGTCATCAGGACCACTCCCGCCAGGATCGCCGCAGCCCTCAGCAGGCGCCTCATCGTCCGCTGTCGAGCAGGCGCCCGACCACTTTGGCGGTGTAATCGACCATCGGCACGATCCGGGCATAGTTCAGCCGGGTCGGGCCGATGATGCCGACGACGCCGACGATACGCTGGCCGCCATCGCGGAAGGGCGCGGCGATGATCGAGGAGCCCGACATCGAGAACAATTTGTTCTCCGAGCCGATGAAGATGCGCACGCCGTCGCCGGCCTCGGCCCGCGCGAGCAGGTCGATCAGTTCGGTCTGCGTCTCCAGATCGGCGAAGAGCAGGCGGATGCGCTCCAGATCTTCCTGCGCCTTCAGATCCTCGAGCAGATTGGCCTGGCCGCGCACGATCAGGTGCCGGTCGCCGGAGGGACCGGACGTCGTGGCGATGCCGCTTTCGACGAGGCGCGCCGTCAACTCGTCGAGCTCGCGCTCCATCAGGACGCGACTTTCGGCGATCTCGCGGCGAAGCTCGTCGAGCGTCTTGCCGACGATGCGGGCATTGAGGAAATTGCCGGCCTCGACCAGCGCCGACGCCGGCAGACCCGGCGGCAGCGCCAGGATGCGGTTCTCGACCGTGCCGTCATCGGCGACGAGCACGGCGAGCGCCTGGCCGGCATCGAGCCTGACGAATTCGATATGGCGCAGGCGGGCATTGGCCTTGGTGGTGACGACGACGCCGGCGCCGCGCGACAGGCCCGAGAGCAGGGCCGAGGCTTCCGTCAGCGTCTGGTCGAGCGAGCGGTGGCTGGCGGCGGCCCGGATCTGTGCCTCGATACGGGAGCGCTCGTCGGAGGTGAGGTTGCCGACCTCCATCATGCCGTCGACGAAGAAGCGCAGCCCACGCTCGGTCGGCAAACGGCCGGCCGAAGTGTGCGGGGCATAGATCAGCCCGGCCATCTCGAGATCGGTCATGACATTGCGCACCGTGGCCGGTGACAGCGCCCTCGGCAGCAAGCGGGCGATGTTGCGCGAGCCGACGGGCTCGCCGGTGGTCAGGTAACCGTCGACGATCTGGCGAAAGATCTCGCGCGAGCGCTGGTCGATCTCGACCAGGCCGCCGGGCGAATCCGGGCGGGTATGGGCGCTCATTCCCTAGCGAACAACCTCGATGCCATAGCCTATTGTCTCCGGCGAAGGCGGCCCGATCAAGCCCTATGCCCCTGCTCGCCTTGCCGCACTCCGCTTAAGCGCCTACAAGCCGCGGACTCCGGAACACAGGATTGGCACGATGAGACCCTCGAAGCGCGCAGCCGACGAGATGCGCAAGGTCACGCTGGAACGCGGCGTGGTGCGCTATGCCGAAGGCTCGTGCATGGTGACCTTCGGCGAGACCAAGGTGCTCTGCGCCGCGACCGTCGAGGAAAAGGGGCCGCCCTGGCTGCGCGGCACCGGCAAGGGCTGGGTCACCGCCGAATATTCGATGCTGCCGCGCGCCACGCATGAGCGCACCCGCCGCGAGGTCTCCTCCGGCAAGCCGTCGGGCCGCACGCAGGAGATCCAGCGCCTGGTCGGGCGCAGCTTGCGCGCCGTGGTCGACCTGACCGCGATCGGCGAGCGCCAGATCGTCGTCGATTGCGACGTGCTGCAGGCCGATGGCGGCACCCGCACCGCCTCGATCACCGGCGCCTGGGTCGCGCTGCACGACGCGCTGAAATGGATGGAAGGGCGCGGCATGCTGAAGGGCGCCAATCCGCTGAAGGATCATGTCGCCGCGATCTCCTGCGGCATCGTCGCCGGCAATCCGGTGATCGATCTCGACTATGTCGAGGATTCCGGCGCGCAGACCGACGCCAACTTCGTCATCACCGGCGCGGGCGGCCTCGTCGAGGTGCAGGGCACCGCCGAGGGCGCCCCCTTCTCGGAGGAGGAGCTGCTGGCGCTGCTGAAGCTCGCCAAGGGCGGCGTCGGCAAGCTGGTCGCCCTGCAGAAGGCTGCGGTGGCCTGACGCCATGAGCGAACCCCGCCTCCTCACCGGCAAGGTCGTGATCGCGACCCACAATCAAGGCAAGCTGCGCGAAATGCGCGAGCTGCTGGCGCCCTATGGCGTCGAGCTGGTCTCGGCCGGCGAGCTCGGCCTGCCCGAGCCGGTCGAGGACGGCCACATGTTCGCCGAGAACGCTGCGATCAAGGCGGTCGGGGCGGCGAAGGCCTCCGGCCTGCCGGCGCTCGCCGATGATTCCGGCGTCTGCATCGACGCGCTCGACGGGGCGCCCGGCCTGTTCTCTGCCAATTGGGCCGGGCCAGGCAAGGATTTCGCCCCGGCGCTGGCCCGTGTGCAGGCCGAGCTTGCAAAGCGCGGCGCGACCACGCCCGAGCAGCGCAAGGCGCATTTCGTCTCGGCTCTGGTGATCGCCTGGCCGGACGGACATCAGGAACTGTTCGAAGGCCGAGTCTTCGGCACGATCGTCGAGGCTCCGCGCGGGACCTCGGGCTTCGGCTACGACCCGATCTTCCAGCCGGCCGGCCATGCAAAGACCTTTGGCGAGATGAGCGCGGAAGAAAAGCACGGCATCCCGCAGGACGGCTCGCCCGGCCTGTCGCACCGCGCCCGCGCCTTTCATGTGCTCGCCGCTGCCTGCCTGAGGAAGCCGGCTTGAGCCCTTCGGCCGCCCTTGCCGCGCGGCCCGGCGTGCCCAGGCATCCGACGGCGGATGCCGGCTTTGCCGTCTATGTGCATTGGCCGTTCTGCCTGGCCAAATGCCCTTATTGCGACTTCAACTCCCATGTCCGGCACCAGCCGCCGGACCAGGCCCGCTACATCGCTGCCTTCCGCCGCGAGATCGCCCAGCGGGCACAGCTCGCACCGGGCCGCACGGTCAGCTCGATCTTCTTCGGCGGCGGCACGCCCTCGCTGATGGAGGGCGCGACGGTCGGCGCGATCCTCGATGCGATCGGCGAGCATTGGGCCGTCGACCCCGATTGCGAGGTCTCGCTGGAGGCCAATCCGACCAGCGTCGAGGCCGGGCGCTTCCGCGATTTCCGGGCAGCGGGCGTCAACCGCGTCTCGCTCGGCGTGCAGGCGCTGAACGATGCCGATCTCAAGGCGCTCGGCCGGATGCATTCAGCCCAGGAAGCGCTCGAAGCGGTCGGAATCGCGCGGCGCTATTTCGAGCGCTATTCCTTCGACCTGATTTATGCCCGCTCGCCGGAGCAGACGCCGGCGCTCTGGCAGGCCGAGCTGGAGCTGGCGATCAGCCATGCCGCCGAGCATCTCTCGCTCTACCAGCTCACCATCGAGCCAGGCACCGCCTTCGAGCAGCTCTACAGGGCCGGCAAGCTCGCCATTCCCGATCCCGATGCAGGCGCTTCGCTCTACGAGCTGACGCAGGAGATCACGACCAAGCACGGCCTGCCGGTCTACGAGATCTCGAACCATGCCCGGCCGGGCGCGGAGTGCCGGCACAATCTGGTCTACTGGCACTATGGCGAATATGCCGGCATCGGCCCGGGCGCCCATGGCCGGCTGGTGACGGCGGAGGGCCGCTATGCGCAATCGACCGAGAAGCGCCCGGAAACCTGGCTGGAACGGATCGAGGCCGGCGGCGACGCGCTGATCGAAAACGAGAAACTCTCGGCCGAGGCGCAAGGCGACGAATACCTGCTGATGGGCCTGCGACTCGTCGAAGGCATCGATCCCCACGTGTTCGAGGGATTGGCGGGCCGCAAGCTCAACGGCAACCGCATCGGCAGCCTGATCGCCGAGGGCTTCCTCGCCCGCACGGCCAATGGCCGGCTCGCGGCGACGCCGGAAGGGGCGCTCCTGCTCGACGCGCTGGTGGCGGATCTCGCGGCCTGAGGACGGTGCGCAGCGGCAATCTCCGGACTCGATATCATTAAACCGATTTAAGTCAGTGAGAAGCCCTGCTCGCGCAGGGCTTGCTATGACGACATGGCGACCTTCCGCCACGTCACCGCCGCAATCGGCGCTCCCGATGGCCGGGTAGGAACGACACAAGTTCAACCCAGGGAGGTCACCGATGCAGCAACGCATGATCGATGAATCACGCCCCGCCTTGTCACGCCGCCGCCTGTTGCAGGTCGCCGGCGCAGGAGCCCTCGCCGCTGCAGCCGATACGGCCCTGGCGCAGGCTCCGGCCGCCCGGCCCGGCCCGCCGAGCACGATCACGACGCCGCCGCGCGATTTCAGCCGCAGCGGCGCGCCGACCACTTATTTCTGGGACCCGGACGTCCTCGCCGTCGATCCCGCCTTCGAAGGGCTGGCCCAGCCGAACGCCGCGATCCAGCGGCTGTGGACCGGGGCACTCTGGGCGGAAGGCCCGGCCTGGAACGCACAGGGGCGCTATCTCGTCTGGAGCGACATCCCCAACAACCGGCAGATGCGCTGGCTCGAGGATGACGGCCGCGTCAGCGTCTTCCGCACGCCCTCGGGCAACAGCAACGGCAACAGCTTTGATTTCCAGGGCCGGCAGCTCTCCTGCGAGCATCTCAACCGCCGCGTCGTGCGCTACGAGCTCGACGGCTCGGTGACGATCCTCGCCGACAAGTTCGACGGCAAGCGGCTGAATTCGCCCAATGACGTCGTGCAGCATCCCGACGGCAGCTACTGGTTCACCGATCCGCCCTATGGCGGCCAGCTCTATGAGGGCGCTCCGGATGCAGCCGGCGGGCCGAGCAATACGAGCGGAAAGATCAATCCCCGCCTCGGCCAGCCGCCGGAGATCGGCTTCTACAAGCGGGAATTGCCGACCAACTGCTACCGGATCGATCCGAGCGGCAAGGTCGACCTCGTCGTCACCGAGCAGCAGGTTCCCGATCCGAACGGGCTGTGCTTCTCGCCGGACTACAAGAAGCTCTACATCGCCTCGACCGGCAAGGGCCCGGGCGATACCGGCCCCGGCGGCAAGGGCGACATCCATGTCTTCGATGTCGGCGCCGACAACAAGCTCTCGAACGGCAAATTGTTCTCCGACTGCATGGTCGATGGGGTGAAATGCGGCCCGGACGGTTTGCGCTGCGACGTGCAGGGCAATCTCTGGGCGTCATCGAATGCCGGCCGCGCGGTCGGCTACAATGGCGTGCTCTGCTTCAACCCGGAGGGCAAGCTGATCGGCCGCATCCGGCTGCCGGAGGTCTGCGGCAATGTCTGCTTCGGCGGGCCCAAGCGCAACCGGCTGTTCATGGCGGCGAGCCAGTCGATCTATGCGCTTTATCTGGGCACGCAGGGGGCCGGGCCGGGCTGAGCGCCCGGGTCAGGCCTCACTCTGCTCGGGCTCGGGCCGGTCCTGCTCCGCGGGGTCGGCCTCTGCCTTCGCTTCCGCCTTCTCCTGCCCGGCATAGAGCTTCGGCAGATAGGTCTCGTACCAGGCCTTCAGCTCCGCCAGCGCCGGTTGTTCGAGATTGCGGCGCAGGTAAGCCTCGATCCGTGGCAAATGCTTGAGATAGCCCGGCTTGCCGTCGCGGCGGTCGAGCCTCGCGAAGATGCCGGCGATCTTGGTGTTGCGCTGGGCGCCGAGGATGGCATAGGCGCGGGCGAAGCCCGGCAGGTCGAAGCCGGGATCGGTGCCGCGCCGCGCCCCGGCATAGGCGGCGAGCAGGCGCAGCTCCAGCGCCGCCGGCACGTCGACGCGCGCGTCCTGGCCGAGCGAGACCAGGTCGTAGGCGGGGTGGCCGAGCACCGAGTCCTGGAAATCGATCAGGCCGAGCCTGGCATGGCCGACGCGATCGGGGAGCCAGAGCAGGTTGGGCGAATGATAGTCGCGCAAGGTCCAGGTCGCCGGCGTCTCGAAGATCTCGTCGAAGAGCTTCTCCCAGATGCGGCTGAACTCGGCCCGCGTCACCGCCGGCAGGGTGACGCCGGCGATGTGCGGGGCATACCAGTCGAGCACCAGCTCGGTCTCGATGGCGAGCGCCTCGCGATCATAGTCGGGCAGGACATGGTCGCGCCCTTCGACCACCGGCAGGATCGTCGGCAGGGCATGCCGGTGCAGTTCGGCTAGCAGGCGGGCGGCGGCCTCGTAGCGATCGGGGATCGGCCCGTCGGCGCCGACGACCGGCTCGGCGCCGAGGTCCTCGATGATCAACAGGCCTGTGACGAGATCCTGCGCCAGGATGTCCGGGGCCGAGAGGCCAAGCGAGCGTAGAGCCTTGTCCATGGCGACGAAGGCGTCGACGGTCTCGGCGAGATGGGCGATGGCGCTGTAGGGCTTGCCCTGGCGGATCGCCGGCCCATCCGGACGCGGCGGCGAGATCATCAGGATCGCGGTCTCGCCCGACGGCCTGATCAGGCGCTCATAGGCGCGGCTCGAGGCATCGCCGAGCATGAACTCGCGCCTCGCCTCGCTCCAGCCGGCTTCGTCGATCAGGCGGCGGGCACCGATGGCGAGCGAAAGCCGCTGACGCCAGAGCACGCCGCCGGAAAGCGTCGCGATCCGGCCCTGCTCGGGGTTCTCCGGATCGACCTCCAGCACGATGTCGAGCCGCCGGCCCGCCGGCAGACGTGCGCCGGCCCGGTCCGGCCACTCGACGATGGTCATCGCGAGATCGAGGTCCTCGATCAGGCCGATATCGTCGAGCTCGTCAGGGCTGCGAACGCGGTAGAGATCGGCATGGAGCAGGAGCCCGCGCGCGCTGTCATAGCTCTGCACCAGCGTGAAGGTCGGGCTCGGCGCCTCCAGCGCCGGATCGCCGGCGAGGCGGCGTAGCATGGCCCGCGCCAGCAGCGACTTGCCGGCGCCAAGATGGCCGGAGAGGGCGACGATGTCGCCGGTCTTGAGGATATCGGCGATGTCCTGCGCCAGCCGCGCCGTCGCGGCCTCGTCCGGCAGGATGACGGTATGCGTGCCCGCCCGCGCGGCTTCGTCACTCATTCGGCGGCGTCCGAGATGCGCATGCCCTCCGGCGGGAAGACGGCGGTGACGCGCGTGCCCTTGCCCAGCGCCGAATCGAGCTCGACGCGGCCGCCATGCAGTTCGACGATCGAGCGGACCATCGACAGGCCGAGCCCGACGCCGCGATGGCGCGAGCCCAGCGAGTGGCTCTCGAAACGGTCGAAAACCTTCTCCTTGACCTCGTCCGGGATGCCGCGGCCCTCATCGGCGACGGTGATGCGGATCTCGCCGCCGACCCGGCCGGCGCTGACGCGGATGGTCTGGCCGGGCTGCGAGAAGCCGATCGCGTTGGAGAGCAGGTTGAACAGGATCTGACGCAGGCGCTTGGGATCGGCACGCAGCGGCCCGGTCTGCGGGGCGATGTCGACTTGCAGCGTGAGCTCGCTGTCGGCGAGCCGGTCCTGCAGCCCGGTCGCGGCCTGGGCAATGCTCTTGGCAACATCGACCTCCTCGAGATCGAGCGCGAGCGCGCCATTGTCGATCGAGGCGAGGTCGAGGATATCGTTGATGATGGCGAGCAGCGCACCGGAGGAGCGGACGATGTGACCGGTATAGTCGCGCTGCTTCTCGTTGAGCGCGCCGACCGTCTCCTCGCCGAGCAGTTGCGCGAAGCCGATGATGTTGGTCAGCGGCGAGCGCAGTTCGTAGGAGACGTGGTGGACGAACTCCTCGCGCAGCCGCGAGACGCGCTCCAACGCCTCGTTGCGCTCGGTCAGCGCCCGCTCGACATTCACGCCGGCGGTGACGTCGGCGAAGGTGATCAGCGTCGCCCCGTCCGGCAAGGGAGCGGCGGTGCAGTCGAGCACCGTGCCGTCGCGGCGCTCCATATGGCAGCGATAGTCCTCGCGGGCATCGCGTACGCCGGCGACGGCGCTGCGGATCTCGGTCCAGACCGCGTCGTCCGGGAAGAGCGGGCGGCTCAGGGCCACGACCTCGTCGATATGCGGCGCGGCAGCGGCGCGCTCGGGCGAGAGCTTCCAGAGCTGGGCGAAAGCGGGGTTGGAGAGCTTGAGGCGCCCGTCCGAACCGAACACGGCGACGCCTTCGCGCAACGAGTCGAGCGTCTCGCGCTGGGTACGCGAGAGCGCGTTGAAGCGCGATTCAAGGGTAAAGCGCTCGGTCTCATCGTCGAAGAGATAGGTGACGCCTCCCTGCGGATTCGGGCTGGCGACGACATGGACGGTACGTCCGTCAGGCAGATACCACCAGTCCTCGCTGGCGCGGGTCGCGGTATAGGCGGCGTGGACCTGCGCCTTCCAGGTGCGGTAGTCGCCGAGCTCGGGCAGGCGACGCTCGGTGCGCAGGCGGTCGAGGATCTCGCCGTCTGTCGGATTGGAGTCGAGGAAGCCTGGATCGAGCGACCAGAGCGCCTCATAGCCGCTGTTGCGATAGACCAGGCGCTGCGAGGCGTCGAAGACGGCGACGCCGGTCTTCAACCGGTCGAGCGTGCGCACATGCGCGTCCATCTGGCGCTGCAGGTCGGCGCGAACCGCCTCGAGCTCGCTCATATCGGTGGCGATGCCGGCATAGCCGGAGGGCGTCGGCGTCTCCATGACATCGACGATGCGGCGCTGGCCGGCCATGACGACGGGCGCGCGCAGCTGAAAGACGCGGCCGTCCTTGCGGGCCTTGGCGGCGGCTTCGCGCTCGCTGCGATCGAAAAGCTCGAGCCCAGCCTTAACCGCCTGCTGGCTGTCGGGAGCCTCGACGGCACGGGCATAGGCGGCGTTGACCCAGCTCAGGCGGCCATCGGTGCTGCGCATCCAGACCGGCTGCGGCACGCCAGAGAGCAAGGTCGTGAGCGCGGCATGGTCGCTGGCGAGCTTGCCGAGCTCGTCCTCCAACGCCAGGGCCCGGGCCCGCTCGCCGCCGACCTCGCGCAGGCGGATCACGGCGCGGCCGGCGACGGGCCGCCCTTCCGCATCAACGAAACGTCCGGCTTTGGCCTTGAAGGTGAATGCGAAGGCCTCTCCGCGCTCCTTGAGGGCTTCGGTCGCCAACTCGAGGCGCTTGGCCTCGGCCGGCGGCGCCCAGGTGCCGTATGCCAGCGCCGGCGCGGGGCCGCCAATGCCGAGAAAGCCGCTGTCGCCCTCGACGATCGGGCTCGCCTTCGGCCCATCCCAGCTCAGCACGACCTGCCGGTCGCTCGCGAGCAGGGCGCCGAGCCGCTCCTGATGACCACGCGCGGCCTCCAGGCCGGCGGCGAGCTCGCCCTCGCGGCGCGTCCAGCGCGCGCGCTCGCGGACATAGAGGATCGAGGTGGTGGTGGCGAAGACGACGAGCCCGACGAAGATCAGCGAGAGGCCGCCGGCACTCAACCAGTCGGGTCGCAGCGGCAGCAGCGCCTCGACCTGGGCGAGAGCGGGAGCCGGCGCGGCGCCGGCAAGCCCGGGCAGGAGGAAGCGGACCACTCCGTTCGTCTCCCGCCCAACCTGCCTTGCCCGTCTCATTCTCGCGTCCGTCCTGTCCCAGACCAATCTTCCGGCCGCAATCAGCGGGGTGTCGCCAACGCGACAATCGGCCACGGCGCCCCTGAAGGACCCACGCCCGCAACCCGCAAAGCCACCGCTGCACGAAACCGGACGCCATGCGTGAAACCTGCCGGCCGCCCGAATCAGTGCCACTGTAATCACCGCACGACTCCGGCAGGAAGTGCTTAATCGACGGTAAAGGCCGAATGGCGGCGGCGTTGCCGGAAGCGCAGGGAGGACCATCAACAAGTTGATGCCAATTGTGCGTAAGCGTCTATTAGTAGCGTCGGAGAGATGTAGGACGGTGAACGCGACAAAGCCCGGCACAGGGCCGGGCTTCTCGATAATGGGCGCCGAAGCCGGGATACCCGTTCCCAGTGGCGCGATGTCAGCCCGCTCCGGCCTGCGGCAGCACGGAGGATGCCGTCAGTAGCGATAGAGCTCCGGCTTGAACGGGCCGGCCTGCGACACGCCGATATACTTCGCCTGGGCGTCGTTGAGCTTGGTCAACTTGGCGCCGACCTTGGCCAGGTGCAGCGCCGCGACTTTCTCGTCGAGGTGCTTGGGCAGGGTGTAGACCTTGTTCTCGTACTTGGCGTGATGGTTCCAGAGCTCGATCTGGGCCAGCGTCTGGTTCGAGAACGAGCAGGACATCACGAAGGACGGATGGCCGGTCGCGTTGCCGAGATTCACCAGGCGGCCTTCCGAGAGCAGGATGATGCGCTTGCCGTCGGGGAACTCGATCTCGTCGACCTGCGGCTTGACGTTGTCCCACTTAAAATTCTTCAGGCCGGCGACCTGAATCTCCGAGTCGAAGTGGCCGATATTGCAGACGATGGCGCGGTGCTTCATCGCGCGCATGTGGTCGATGGTGATGACGTCGAGATTGCCGGTCGCGGTCACGAAGATGTCGGCGCGCGGAGCGGCGTCCTCCATGGTAACGACCTCATAGCCCTCCATCGCCGCCTGCAGGGCGCAAATCGGGTCGATCTCGGTGACGAGCACGCGACAGCCGGCCTGGCGCAGCGAGGCGGCCGAGCCCTTGCCGACGTCGCCATAGCCGGCGACGACCGCGACCTTGCCCGACATCATCACGTCGGTGCCGCGGCGGATGGCGTCGACCAGCGACTCGCGGCAGCCATAGAGGTTGTCGAACTTCGACTTGGTGACGCTGTCGTTGACGTTGATCGCCGGGAAGGGCAGGCGGCCCGCCTTGGCGAGCTCGTAGAGGCGGTGCACGCCGGTGGTGGTCTCCTCCGAGACGCCCTTGATCGCGGCGCGGGTCTTGGTGAACCAGCCCGGATTGGCCTTCAGCTCGCGCTTGATCAGCGCGAAGAAGATCGTCTCTTCCTCGTTGCCCGGCTTGTCGAGGAAGGCGGCGTTGCCGGCCTCGGCCTCGGCGCCGAGGATGATCAGCATGGTCAGGTCGCCGCCATCGTCGAGGATCATGTTCGGCGTGCCGCCGTCACCCCAGGTCGCGGTGCGCAGCACGTACTCCCAGTACTCCTCCAGGGTCTCGCCCTTGATGGCGAAGACGGGGGTTCCGGTCGCGGCGATCGCGGCGGCGGCATGGTCCTGGGTCGAGAAGATGTTGCAGGACGACCAGCGCACGTCGGCGCCGAGCTCCTTGAGGGTCTCGATCAGCACGGCCGTCTGGATGGTCATGTGCAGGCAGCCGGCGATGCGGGCGCCCTTGAGCGGAGCCTTGCCGGCGTGCTCGGCACGGATCGCCATCAGGCCCGGCATCTCGTCCTGGGCCATGTTGATTTCCTTGCGGCCGTAATCCGCGAGGCTGATGTCCTTGACGACGTAATCCTGCTTCGACACGGGGACGCTCCAATCGATCGTGCTTTGAATGACGGCGCGCTCTCTAGCAGGGCCACCGCCAGAAGGCAATCAAAGATATAAAGATGTCTTTATATCTGCCGAAAGGAGCGCGGCGCACCCTAGCCCGGGGCCCTCCTGCGGCCACCATTCCTTGGCCCGGATCCGACGGATCGAGAGGCGCCCGGTCATGAGCATCCGGACAAAGCCGATCAGGGCAACGAGCATGACGATGAGGTCGACAGAAGCGGACAGCGCCGAGAGCGCGCGCGCCAAATCGCCGCCTATTCGCCCTCGCCGAACCGGTCGGCGACGAGCGCGCCCAGCGCCTGGAGCGCATCCTTGGCGTCGGCGCCCTTGGCGACCACGGTAATGGTCGAGCCGATGCCGGCGCCGAGCGTCAGGATGCCCATGATCGAGGTGGCGCCGACGGTCTCGCCACAGCGGGAGACGGTGATGTCGGCGTCGAACTGACTGGCGCATTGCACGAATTTCGCCGTGGCGCGGGCGTGCAGGCCCTTCTTGTTGACGATCTGGAACTCGCCATAGACGGCACCGGCCGGAATCTCGACCTCGCTGCAGTCGCAATCCTCGTCGCGGATCTCGTCTTCGCGCATGCCTTGCACGCCGAACCTCATTTGCCCGCGAGAACGCGGCTGGCGACCGTGATGTATTTCCGGCCCGCATCCTGCGCGCTGCTGACCGCTTCGTCGAGGGTCTTCTCCTCGCGCACGCTGGCGAGCTTGATCAGCATCGGCAGGTTGATGCCGGCGACGACGTCGATACGGCCCGGCTCCATCACCGAGATGGCGAGATTGGAGGGCGTGCCGCCGAACATGTCGGTCAGAACGATGACGCCCTTGCCGGTCTCGACCTGCTCCACCGCCGCGATGATGTCGCGCCGACGCCCCTCCATATCGTCATCGGGGGCGATGGCGATGGTCGCGAGGTTGGCTTGCGGGCCAACGACATGTTCGAGCGCGGCGCGGAATTCCGTCGCCAGATGCCCATGCGTGACGAGCACGAGTCCGATCATTCAGTCCCACCGAAGAGCGCCCATCGGCGCCCGGACAAGGTCGCGGTTTATGCGGCAGGTGCGAAGGATAGGCAAGGCGCTTGTCTCGAACTCGTCGAAGACAATTCAATCAGAGCCGGCGAAGAGCGCAAGCGCCGTCAGGATCAGACGTTCGTCGCCCGGCCTCGGCAGCAGCGCCAGCCGCGGCAGGGTGACGCCGGCGATGGTCTCGACCAGCGCTTCCGGCTCCGGCATGCGCTCGGGCTCGGTACCACAGTCGATCACCAGCCGGAGTACCGCGGCGGCAAGATGCCGTTCCGGCGTCAGGCCGAGGCCGCGGCGCTCGACCAGCCCCTCGATCGGCGGCACCGGCGAGGCAACGAGGCGGCCGGCGCACACGGTGATCTCAGTACGGTCGTCGGCGACCAGCCGGGCGAAATACCCTCGCAACTGCGCTGCACCGATCAGCGCCAGCGCCAGGCTCGACTTGCCAACGCCCGACGGGCCGCGGATCAGAATGCCGGCCTCGCCGATCACGACGGCGCTGGCGTGCAGACGAAGCGGAGGCGAAGCGGTCATGCCGGCTGCACGGCCGCGGGCAGGCGCACGACGAAACGTGCGCCGAGCCGCATGTCCTCGCCTTCCGACTGCTCAGAGGCGTAACGGTTCTCAGCCCTGATCGAGCCGCGATGAGCTTCGACGATCTGGCGCGAGATCGAGAGACCGAGGCCCGAATTCTGGCCGAAACCACTCTCCGGCCGGTCGGTGTAGAAGCGCTCGAAGATCCGCTCCAGTGCATGCGGCGGGATGCCCGGGCCGTCATCCTCGATGGTGATCAGCACGTCGCCGGCGACCCGCGAGAGCTTGACCCTGACCGGCTTGTCTGCCGGCGAGAAGGAGCGGGCGTTCTCGATCAGGTTGACGAAGACCTGGCCGAGGCGGGAATCGTGGCCGAGCACACGGAAGGGGTCTGCCCCAGGCCGTTGTCCGCGCCGGTCGACAGTGAGCTCGACGACCGGCTGGCCCTCGCGGCGGATCTGGTTCTGAACCGAGACCACCGCCTCGACGAGTTGGGCGAGATCCAACGCGACGGCGTCGTCGCGGGCAAGTTCGGCATCGAGGCGCGAGGCGTCGGAGATGTCGGTGATCAGCCGGTCGAGCCGCTTCACGTCGTGGCGGATGACGGCGAGCAGGCGCCCGCGCGACTCCTCGCTCTTGGCCAGCGGCAAGGTCTCGACCGCGCTGCGCAGCGAGGTCAGCGGGTTCTTCAATTCATGGGCGACATCGGCGGCGAAGCGCTCGATCGCCTCCATGCGGTTGTAGAGCGCCTGCGTCATCTCGCGGAACGAGCCGGAGAGATGGCCGATCTCGTCGTGACGGCTGGAAAAATCCGGGATCTCCTCGCGCGCCTTGACGCCACGGCGGACGCGCTGGGCAGCATCGGCGAGCTTGCGGATCGGCTCGGCGATCGTGCCGGCGAGCAGTACCGACAGGATGATCATCACCCCGGCGGCGACCGCGAAGACCTGGAAGATGGCGTAACGTTCGGAGGCGATGACGGCGTCGATGTCGCCGCCTTGGGTCGAGAGCAGCAGCGCGCCGCGCACGGCCCGGAAGCGCTGGACCGGCACCGCCACCGAGACGATGGTCTCGCCGCGGGTGTTGACCCGGACCACGCTCGCCGGCGAGCCCGCCAGCGCCCGGGCGACCTCGGTATAGGATTTGCCGTTGGCATTGGCGAAATCGTCATAGGCCGGCAGATCGGCCCGCCCGAGCCGGTTGCGGAACATGTTCCAGGTGCGCTCGAGCAGCGGCGGCTCGTCGCTCTCGCCGATGCGCGGCAGGTCGAGCCGCAGGATGTCGCCGCGCGAATAGAGATTGCGCGAATCCAGCGTCAGCATCCCGTCCCTGTCGTAGATGCGGGCACGCGTCTTGGTCGGCGTCACCAGCCGGCGCAGCAGCGGGGCGACCTTCTCCGGATTGATCGAGAAGTCGAGTGGGTCCTCGGCAATGGCACCGCTCTCGCCAGCCTGCATCTGCAGCAGCTTGTCCGGGTCGATCGCGATCGTGTCGGTCTCGACCGTGGCGGAGGCGGCGATGGCGCCGGCGATGATCTCGCCCTGCGTCAAAAGGCTCTGCACCCGCGCCTCGATCAGGCCTTCGCGGAACTGGTTGAGATAGAGGAAGCCGACGAGGAGCGCGACGAGGCCGGCAAGGTTGAGGACAACGATGCGCCGGGTCAGGCTCGAGGCCGCCCGCCCGGAGATGGCGCGCAGCAGGCGACGGCCAAACAGGGCAGCGCGACGGCGCAGCGTCAGCCCCGTCCGCGGCCCGCCGGTGCGAGCCCGTTCCTGTTCGATCGTCGCCATGAGCGGCTCTTATCCTGTCCCGGCGTGCGCGCAAACGTCGTCACAGCGCGCGCCGGGATGCTTCTCAGGCTTCCTTGAAGCGGTAGCCGACGCCGTATAGCGTCTCGATCATGTCGAACTCGACATCGACCTGGTTGAACTTCTTGCGCAGGCGCTTGATGTGGCTGTCGATGGTGCGGTCGTCGACATAGACCTCGTCGTCATAGGCTGCGTCCATCAGCGCATTGCGGCTCTTGACCACGCCCGGACGCTGCGCCAGCGACTGCAGGATCAGGAATTCGGTGACCGTCAGCGTCACCGGCTCGCCCTTCCAGGTGCAGGTATGCCGCTCCGGATCCATGCGCAGCAGGCCGCGCTCCAGCGCTTTGGCGTCCTCGGTGCGGACTGCGGTGGTGGCGTCGCGCGCGCCGGCCCGGCGCAGGATCGCCTTGACCCGCTCGACCAGGAGGCGCTGCGAGAAGGGTTTGCGGATGAAGTCGTCGGCGCCCATCTTCAGGCCGAAGAGCTCGTCGATCTCTTCGTCCTTCGAGGTCAGGAAGATGACCGGCAGGTCGGACTTCTGGCGCAGGCGGCGCAGCAGCTCCATCCCGTCCATACGCGGCATCTTGATGTCGAAGATGGCAAGGTCGGGCGGATTCTGCTTCAACCCGTCCAGGGCCGAGGCGCCGTCCGTGTAGGTCTGGATGCGATAGCCCTCGGCCTCCAACGCGATCGAAACCGAGGTCAGGATGTTGCGGTCGTCGTCGACCAGCGCAATGGTTGGCATAAGCTGTTCCGGCTCTTTGCTTCTTGGCGTTGCAATCAACAGGGTCCACTCTCGCGCGAGAACGGCCAAAGCATGGCTGCAATCTAGCCAAGCCAAGGCGGTTTCGCTACGTCTCGCCCCAGAAAACCCGCAAAATAGCGAAAAGTGCCATGGCGACCGACCCGATCAGGCCGACAGATGCCAGCGCGCGTGGATTGGCGCGCGGCCTGCTGCGCAGCGCGCGCTCGGCCTCCCTGGCGACATTGACGCCGGAAGGACACCCCTTCGCCAGCCTGACCAGCCTCGCCACCGATGTCGACGGCACACCGCTGATCCTGGTGTCCTCGCTCTCTGGCCATACCGGCAATCTCGTCGCCGACCCGCGCTGCTCGCTGCTGATCGCGCCCGGCGGCAAGGGCGATCCGCTCGCTCACGCGAGGATCACGCTGCTGGCCACGGCCGAAAAGGTCGAGCGGGAGACGGATCTCGGCCGGCGCGTGCGCCGCCGTTTCCTGGCACGCCAGCCAAAGGCCTCGCTTTACGTCGATTTTCCCGATTTTTCCTTCTTCGCGCTCAGGCTCCAGCGCGCCAGCCTGAACGGCGGTTTCGGCCGGGCCTATGAACTCGAAGCCACGGATGTCCTCAGCGACTGCTCGCAGGCTGAAGCGCTGGTCGAGGCAGAGGAAGACGCGGTCGACCATATGAACGAGGACCATGCCGAGACGATCGGGCTCTACGCCACCAGGCTGCTCGGCGGCGAGGAGGGCAGCTGGCGCCTCTCCGGCGTCGACCCCGACGGCGCCGACCTGATGCTCGGCGACAAGGCGCTGCGCCTGCCCTTCGACGAGCCGGTAACCACACCGGATGCGCTCCGCAAGGCCCTCGTCACCCTCGCCGGCAAGGCGCGCGAGGCGGCCTGAGCGCGGCGATTCACCACAGTTGGAATTTTAAACGATTTAGATCGCAGCGACCCGGCCGCAGTTGATCCTGACGACTTGAGCCGGCGTCATCATCCGCCTAAAGAGCCCTCCACTGTACCGGTCCATCGGGCCCATAATGGGGTCCGCCCCGCTCTCAATCACGGCGCCGGCATTGTCAGGCGGCGGCTTCTCGGCAGGAGGAATTGCCAGTGGAGACCATCGGTCACGTCAACCCGAACAGTGGCGCCGACAGCTTCGGCTTCCGGGGGCTCAAGGCCGTCTACTGGAACTTCGAGGCGGCACGCCTTTATGAAGAGTCTCTGCGGCGCGGCGAATCCCAGCTGGCTCGCGGCGGCGCGCTTTGCGCCGATACCGGCACGCATACCGGCCGCTCGCCCAAGGACAAGTTCGTCGTCAAGGACGCGCAGACCGAGAAGACGGTCTGGTGGGAGAACAACGGCGCGATCTCCTCGGAGCAGTTCGAGACCCTGCTCGGCGACTTCATCAAGCATGCCGAAGGCAAGGAGCTGTTCGCGCAAGACCTCTATGGCGGCGCCGACCCGGCCCACCGCGTGAAGGCGCGGGTCTTCACGGAGATGGCCTGGCACTCCTTGTTCATCCGCAACCTCTTGATCCGGCCTGAGGCCGGCGAGATCGCGGGTTATGTGCCCGAGCTGACGATCGTCGACCTGCCGAGCTTCCGGGCCGATCCGAAGCGCCATGGCTGCCGCAGCGAGACGGTGATCGCGATCGATTTCTCGCGCAAGATCGTGCTGATCGGCGGCTCCGCCTATGCCGGCGAGATGAAGAAATCGGTCTTCACCTATCTGAACTACACGCTGCCGGCCAAGGGCGTGGTGCCGATGCATTGCTCGGCCAATGTCGGCTCCAAGGACGATCCGGCGATCTTCTTCGGCCTCTCCGGCACCGGCAAGACCACGCTCTCGGCCGATCCCGACCGCACCCTGATCGGCGATGACGAGCATGGCTGGTCGAAGGAGGGCATCTTCAATTTCGAGGGCGGCTGCTACGCCAAGACGATCCGGCTCTCGGCCGAGGCCGAGCCGCAGATCTATGCGGCCTCGCAGCGCTTCGGCACGGTGCTCGAGAACATCGTGATGGATCCGATCTCGCGCGAGGTCGATTTCGACGATGAGAGCAAGACCGAGAATACCCGCTCGGCCTATCCGCTCGACTTCATCCCGAACGCCTCGCGCTCGGGCCGCGCCGGCACCCCGAAGAACATCGTAATGCTGACCGCCGACGCCTTCGGCGTGATGCCGCCGATCGCCAAGCTGACCCCGGCCGAGGCGATGTACCACTTCCTCTCCGGCTATACCGCCAAGGTCGCCGGTACCGAGCGCGGGCTGGTCGGCGTGCAGCCGGAGTTCTCGACCTGCTTCGGCTCGCCCTTCCTGCCGCGCCACCCGTCGGAATACGCCAATCTGCTGCGCGACTTCATCGCCAAGCACCATGTCGATTGCTGGCTGGTGAACACCGGCTGGACCGGCGGCGGCTACGGCACCGGCCGGCGCATGCCGATCCGCGTCACCCGGCGCCTGCTGACGGCGGCGCTGGACGGCTCGCTCAACCGCGCCGATTTCCGCCGGGATCCTTATTTTGGTTTCGCCGTACCTACTTCGGTGCCCGGCGTCGAGCCGCACATCCTCTATCCGGTGAAGACCTGGCAGGATAAGGCCGCCTTCGCCGACACCGCGAAGAAGCTGATCGGCATGTTCGCCGAGAATTTCGCGAAGTTCGAGCCGCATGTCGACGATGCGGTGAAAGCCGCTGCGCCGACGAGCTCACTCGCGGCTTGAACGCAACGCCTGTCCGCGTGCTATGAGAGGCGGCGATGAGCCGCCTCTGTTTCGTTCTCCTGCAGATTCTGCTGACGCTCGTGGTCCTCGGCACGGCCGCCTGGGGCGTCGGGCTTCTGATCTTCCGCCTGCCCGGTGGGATCGGCATCGCCGGTGCGATCGGTTTCGGTATCGCGGGCCTTGCGGGAGCCGTCGGGATCTGGTCCGGCGCGCCGCGACTGCCGCTGTCCTTCGCCGTGCTCTTCATCGGCCTCATCGGCTGGTGGGCCAGTCTGCAACCTTCCCACAGCCGCGACTGGATTCCCGAACTCGCCCGGCTGCCGCAGATCGCGCGCGACGGCGATCGTCTGACCGTGACCAATCTGCGCGATTTCCGCTGGCGCTCCGAAACCGACTACGACCAGCGCTGGGAGACGCGCAGCTACGATCTGAGCAGGATCGAGGGCGTCGACCTGTTTCTGTCCTACTGGTCGGGCGAAGCGATCGCCCATCTGCTCGTCAGCTTCACCTTCGCGGACTCAAGCCCACTCACCTTCTCGATCGAGGTGCGGCGCGAGAAGGGCGAGGAGTGGTCCTCGCTCGCCGGTTTCTTCCGTGTCTACGAGATGGCCTATGTCGCGGCTGACGAGCGCGACGTCGTCGGCCTGCGGACTCATGCGCGCGGCGAGGATGTGCGGATGTTCCGGCTGCGCATCTCACCGGAGCGGGCGGGCGAGGTGCTGCTCGCCTATGTCGCGGATGTGAACCGGCTGGCGCGCGAGCCGCGCTGGTACAATACGATCACCACGAATTGCACGACGGTGGTCTATCGGCTGGTTGGCTCGCTCGCGCCGGGCTGGCAATTTTCGCTGCCGCTCGACCCGCGAGTCGTGCTGTCAGGCTATCTGCCGGGCTATCTGCGCGATATCGGCGCGGTCCGGCAGGACCTGTCGCTGGACCAGCTCGTCCAGCAGGGCAAGATCAGCGCGAGGGCGCGAAGCGTGACGCTCGACAGCCCGGAGTTCTCGCGGGTCATCCGCGAGGGCGTGCCCACAGGCAGGTCTCAGCCATAGCCGTGCAGGCTCGCGCCATGGCGCTTGAGCCAGGCTTCTGCCTCTTCGGTGCGCGGGCAGAGCTTGTGCGTCAGCGCCCAGAAGCGGTGCGAATGGTTCATCTCCTTGAGATGCGCGACCTCATGGGCGGCGAGATAGTCGAGCACCAGCGCCGGCGCGAGGATCAGGCGCCAGGAGAAGCTGAGATGGCCTTTTGAGGAGCATGAACCCCAGCGGCTGGTGGTGTCACGCAAGGTGATCTTGCGGGCGGGAATGCCGAGCACGGCGGTATGGGTGCGTACCGCCTTCTCGAGATCGGCGAGCGCCTCGCGACGCAGGAAGTCGCTGACCCGGCGCGCGACATGGGCCGCCTCGCCGCAGACCGCGATGATCGGCTCGCCTTCGGCAGAGAGGGTGGCGCGGGTCAATCCACGCACCTTGGTCCAATGCACGATGCGGTGCGGGACACCGCGCAACGGCACGACGGCGCCGGGCTCGAAGGCAACGCCCTGCGGGCGCTTGGCGAGGCGCGCGGCGATCCAGCCGCCATGCTTCTCCGCGAAGATACGGCCGGTGGCGAAATCGACACGTTCTGGCAGCGTCAGCGTGATCTCGCCGGTCGCCTGCGAGACGCGCAAGGTCAGCCGGCGCGCCGTCGCGCGCCGCTTGACGGCGACCGGGTAGAGCGTGCCGGCATGGGCGACCTCGATCCGGTCGGGATCGGGCTGGCGCCTGAACAGGGAGAACCGCATCCCGGCGATTGTGCGGGATTCGCAGCGGAAGCGGAAGGGGCGGGTTTAACTCAGCCCGCGACCTTCAGCGCCCTGCGGGCCGTCTCCGCGGTCTCGTTGCGGCGCTCCTTGGCTGCCTTCATGTCGAGGGTCAGCATGAAGTCGGCGATGCGTGGCGCGATCTCCGAGCGGAAGCGCGAGCCGTTGAAGACGCCGTAATGGCCCACGCCCTTCTGCAGGTATTCGACCCGCATGTCGTCGGGGATGTTGACGCACAGATCATGCGCCGCCTTGGTCTGGCCGACACCGGAGATGTCGTCGTTCTCGCCCTCGACCGTCATCAGCGCGACGCTGCGGATCGCGGTGAGATCGACCGGCTTGTCGCGGTGCATCATCTCGCCCTTGGGCAGAGCGTGCTTGACGAAGACGGTGTCGACCGTCTGCAGGTAGAACTCGGCGGTCAGGTCCATGACGGCGAGGTACTCGTCATAGAAATCGCGATGCTTCTCGGCCGAATCGCCGTCGCCGGCGATCAGGTGCTTGTACATGTCGTAATGCGCGGTGAGATGGCGATCGAAGTTCATCGCCATGAAGCCCGAGAGCTGCATGAAGCCGGGATAGACCTCGCGGAAGGCGCCAAGATGCGGGAACGGCACGCGGGTGATGCAGTTGCGGCGGAACCAGTCGGTGCCGCGCTCCATGGCGAGCTGGTTGACTGCGGTCGGCGAGCGGCGCGTGTCGATCGGCCCGCCCATCAGCGTCATCGAGCGCGGCGAGGAGGGATCGCCCTCCGCTTCCATGCGCGCGATCGCCGCGAGCACCGGCACGGAAGGCTGGCACACCGCCATGACATGGGTGTCGGGGCCGAGCTTCTGCAGCATGGCGATGACGTAGTCGATATAGTCGTCGAGATCGAAGCGGCCGGCCGAAAGCGGCACCAGGCGGGCATCGATCCAGTCGGTGATGTAGACCTCATGATCGGGCAGCAATGTCTCGACCGTGCCGCGCAGCAGCGTGGCGTAGTGGCCCGACATCGGCGCGACCAGCAGCACCTTGGGCTGCGGCTTGCGGCGGCCTTCGATCTTCCGGTCGAAATAGACCAGATTGCAGAAGGGGCGCTGCCAGACGACGCGCTCCTCGACATCGACCTTGACGCCGTTCATCGTGGTGGTGTCGAGGCCGAAGGCCGGCTTGCCATAGCGGCGCGTGGTGCGCTCGAACAATTCGCAGGAGGCGGCGATCGTGCGGCCGAGCGGGGTGTAGGTCAGTGGGTTCGCCGGATTCTTGAAGGCGAGCTGCATGGCGTCGGACATGGCCCGCGCCGGGCTGACCATCATATGAACCGCCTCATAGGCGTGGTAGGCGAACGACATGGCGGCCCTTTCGCTCTTTCGCAGCGCCGCATCCCACGATGCAGCGCAACAGGGGAACGGAGCCTAAGTCGTATTTGTTCTGATTCAATCGTCCAAAGGGCTAAGATTTCCTTGTGATGCCGATTAGCCACAGTTTCGTACTCCTCATTCGCCAGGTGCTTTGCGAAGATTGCGCGCCGTGACGATCGCCGACCTCGTTCCATCCGCTCCCCGAGGCGCGCCGCGCCATCTGCGACTCGACACGCTGGTGCGCCTGCGCTGGCTGGCGATCGCCGGCCAGAGCGTCGCCGTCGCCGGCGTGCATTTCGGGCTCGGCTTCTCCTTGCCCTTCGGCTGGTGCTTCCTCGCCATCGCCGTCTCGGCCTGGCTCAACATCGCCCTGCGCATCCGCTTCCCGCTCAGCCACCGGCTGCGCGAGGGCGCCGCGACGGCGCTGCTCGGCTTCGACATCCTCCAGCTTGCGGCGCTGCTTTACCTCACAGGCGGCTTGCAGAACCCGTTCGCGATCCTGTTCCTGGCGCCGGTCATGATCTCGGCGACGGCACTGCCGCCGCGGCACACGCTGGCGCTCGGCCTGCTCGCCGCCGGGCTGGCGACATTGCTCGTCTTCGTCCACTGGCCCCTGCCCTGGGCGGGAGCGGAGCGGCCGGTGCTCCCGTGGCAGTATCAGGTCGGCAACTGGATCGCGCTGCTGCTCGGCCTCGGCTTCACCGCCATCTATGCCTGGCGCGTCGCCAAGGAAGCGCGCGACCTCTCGGAGGCGCTGGCCGCGACCGAGCTGGTGCTGGCACGCGAGCAGCACCTCTCGCAGCTCGACGGGCTCGCCGCCGCCGCCGCGCACGAGCTCGGCACGCCGCTCGCGACGATCGCGCTGGTCGCCCGCGAACTCTCGCGCCTCGCCCCGCCCGAGGGCGAGATGGCCGAGGACATCACGCTGCTGCGCGAGCAGGTCGAGCGCTGCCGCGGCATCCTCGGCAAGCTCGCCTCGCTGCAGGACGACGACGCCGGCCCGCTCGACCAGCTCTCGCTCAGCCTGCTGATCGAGGAGGCGGCCGGGCCGCAGCGGCCTTTCGGCGTGCCCTTCGAGATCGCCCTCACCGGAGAGAAGCCCGAGCCGATCTGCCGGCGCAATCCCGGCATGATCTACGGGCTCGGCAACATCGTCGACAACGCCGTCGATTTCGCCCGCTCAAAGGTGACGATCACGGCGCAATGGACCGATGGGGCCGTCATGCTCACCATCGCCGATGACGGACCGGGTTTTCCGGCGGAGGTGTTGATGCGGGCGGGCGACCCCTATCTCTCGCGCTCGCATGCCAAGGAATCGCGCGCCGGCGGCGGCCTCGGCCTTGGCCTGTTCATCGCCAAGACACTTCTGGAGCGCAGCGGCGCGACGCTGGACTTCTCCAATCTGCCGCTGCCGGCGACCGGGGCCAACATCCGAATCACCTGGCCGCGCGCGGTCTTCGAGCGCGATGATCGCCCCGCCGGGCCTTCAAACCCGGAGCTTTTGGCCCCATATGCGACAGAATGAGGCGTTGCGGCGTTTCAGCGCGTCGCGCAATCGGTAGAGTGGATAGTGAGCCGGGCAGCCACCCACCCGGCAGGAGATGATGGCGATGGACACGGCGCCGACGACAGGCGAGCTCACCGATACGGCTGGCAGGGACATGTCCCTCCTGCTGGTCGACGACGACAAGCCGTTCCTGACCCGCCTCGCCCGCGCCATGGAAGGCCGCGGCTATTCGGTGCGGACCGCCGAGTCCGTGCAGGCGGGGATCGCTGCGGTCGAGGAGGCGGCGCCGGCCTATGCGGTGATCGACCTGCGTCTCGGCGACGGCAACGGGCTCGACGTGATCGCCCGCCTCAAGGAGAAGCGCCCGGATGCGCGCGGCGTCGTCCTAACCGGCTACGGCAATATCGCGACCGCGGTCAGCGCCGTGAAGCTCGGCGCCTATGACTTCCTCGCCAAGCCAGCCGATGCCGACGAGATCCACTCGGCGCTGGCCGCCGGTCCGAACGCCCGGCCGGTGCCGCCGGAGAACCCGATGTCGGCCGATCGCGTCCGCTGGGAGCACATCCAGCGCGTCTACGAGCTGTGCAGCCGTAATGTCTCGGAGACGGCGCGCCGGCTCGGCATGCACCGGCGCACCCTGCAGCGCATCCTGGCCAAGCGCGCGCCGCGATGAGCGGAGCTGCGCTCCCCCAGCGCATCACCGAAGAGCTGATCGCCGAGCTGGTCGATAGCTTCTACGCCCGGGTGCGCGAGGATCCGCTGATCGGCCCGGTCTTCCTTGACAAGCTCGGCGAGGATTGGGGGCCGCATCTTTCCAAGCTGCGCGACTTTTGGTCGTCGGTGACGCTGATGAGCGCGCGGTATCGCGGCAAGCCGCATAAGGTCCATATGCCGCTTCCGCTCGAGATGCAGCATTTCGAGCGCTGGATTGCGTTGTTCGAGGCGACGGTCACCGAACTCTGCACGGGCCCGGCCCGATTCCTGTTCATCGATCGCGCTCATCGTATCGCCGACAGCCTGCAGATCAGCCTGAACATCGGCCCGAAGGCGCTCAAGCTGCCGGAACGCCGCACGCCGGCTGAAGCGTAGCCGCTCAGCAGCGCAGCTTCGACAGCCGCCAGCGATGGCTCAGCGAAGCGATGTCGGCGATCTTCCAGCGTTCGCCCGCGCGGACGAAATCGTAGCGGATGTGATTTGTCTCGCCGAGATTCCGGAAACGGACGTCGACCGCAGCACGGTTGCCGCCCTCCTTGGTCGCGATCTGCAGCGTGCGCGCGATTTCCGTCTCGTCGTAGTCCTGGCCGCTGCTGGTGATGGCGAAGTCGATGCAGAGGTTCTCGGTCCGATCATCGGCGGCAAACAGCTTCACCAGATTCGGCTGGAAATACTGCGCCCGATTGACCGGCGAGCGGAGCCGCGAGAACGATCCTTGCGCCAGACCACCCGCGTAGATTCCGCGCACGATCGTTTCCGGCGTTTCCGCGGAAGCGGCTCCCGCAGCGAAAAGGCTGACGACAACGGCTGATAACCCGAGCATGCGCATCATCTGGACACCCGCAGAACAGCCGATCGACCGGACGACGGTAGCCCGCCCCCCTTACCATGGGTCACGCGGTCAGGCGCGGTAATCCCATCGCACACCGAACGGGCTTCTCACCCCAGTTCGGGATCTTCGATGGCTGCCAGTCTCCCCGCCGCCAGCCTGGCGAAGGCGATGGTGAGCATCTTGCGGCGCGCCGGCGCCAGCGGATGGCGCGGGGGCTCGCGCAGCAATTCGCCGCCGAAGGCGTCCGCGACGATCAGGCCGACATCCTCCGGCAGGATCTCCAGCGGGAATTCCGGGGCGACCGCGAAGAGGAAGCCGTCACAGTAGTCGCGGTAATCCGGCCATTTGCCGTCGACCCGGTAGTCCTCGATGCCCGACTTGACCTCGACGACCAGCAATTCGCCCGACGGCGAGAGGGCGACGATGTCGCCGCGCCGGCCATTGGCGAAGGTCATCTCCTTGACGATGGCGTAGCCGCGCTCGCGCAGATGGCGCGAGGCGCCGCGGCAGACGGCACGGGTGATGTCCGGCCGCGCGGGCGGCGGATTGAGAACGGAATCGGCGATGGCCATACCCGGCATGTTCTCTTTTTGTGCTCGCCGATGCAAGAGCTGCTTGCGACGCGGCCCGGGTTGGCTATGGTCCGCCCGCCTTGGAACGTTTCGCGCCCCTCCTGCTGATCGCCCTCGCCGCCGGCCTTGCTTTCGCGCTGTGCCTGGCCCTGCGACCGCTGATGATGCGCTATGCGCTGGCGCGGCCGAACGCGCGCTCCAGCCACCGGATACCGACGCCGCAGGGCGGCGGCATCGCCGTGCTCGCCGGCACCTTCCTGGCGCTCGAGGTCGCGCTGACCTTCATCCCCATCGATGCAGGCGCCCGGCAAGGCCTCACCCTAGTCATGCTCGCGTCCGCCCTGCTGGCCGTCGTCGGCGCCTGGGACGATATCCGCCCGCTCTCGCCAGCCCTGCGCCTGCCGCTGCAATTCCTCTGCGTCGGCATCGTCGTCTTCTACGCCGCACCGGACATAAGGCTGCTGCCGGAGACATTGCCGCTCTGGGCCGAGCGCGGCCTTGCGCTGGTCGCCGGCGCCTGGTTCGTCAACCTCGTCAACTTCATGGATGGGATCGACTGGATCACCCTCGCCGGGTTGGTCCCGCTCTCCGGTGCCATTGCGCTCGCCGCCGGCTATGGCATCGTCGACCCTGCCACCGGCCTCCTCGCCGCGGCGCTGCTCGGCGGCCTCCTCGGTTTCGCGCCGCTCAACAGACCGGTGGCGCGTATTTTCCTGGGTGATGTCGGGGCACTGCCGCTCGGATTGCTCGGTGCCTATCTGCTCTATCGCCTCGCCGGCACCGGCGCTCTGACCGCAGCGCTGATCCTGCCGCTCTATCACGTCATGGATTCAACGATCACGCTCTTCCGCCGTCTCATGCGCGGCGAAAAAATCTGGCAGGCGCACCGCTCGCATTTCTACCAGCAGGCGACCGACAACGGCTTCAAGGTCATCGAGATCGTCACGCGGGTCGCTCTGCTCAATCTTTGCCTGATCGGGCTCGCGGCGATCAGCATCGCCGTGCCGGCACTTCCCGCGCAGCTTGGCTGCCTGCTGGCGGCGCTCGTGCTGACAGGGCTGCTGCTCCGTCGCTTCTCGCGCAAGCGGACGCAGTCGTGAAGGGCGAGCGCATTCTGCTGACAGGCGCGAGTGGCTTCGTCGGCAGACACCTGCTGCACGACCTTATCACGCGTGGCTACCAGGTGCGGACGGCAGGTCGTGGCACGGCGCCGGCGATCCCTGGCATCGAGCATGCCGCGATCGGCGACCTCGGCGCGCCGATCGACTGGCAGCCGCTGCTCGATGGCGTCAATCACGTCGTGCACAGCGCCGGATTGGCTCATGCCGATGGCGGCATTCCCGAAGAGCGCTACCAACAGGTGAACGCGCAGGCGACGCTGGCGTTGGCCCGAGCCGCGCAAGCGGCCGGAATCCGGCGCTTCGTCTTCCTGTCCTCGATCCGGGCACAGAGCGGGCCGATCAGTGGCAAACCGCTCAGCGAGGCCGACACGCCCGCCCCGACCGATGCCTATGGGCGCTCCAAGCTAGCAGCCGAACGGGGGCTGGCCGGGCTCGACCTCGACTGGGTGGCACTGCGGCCGGTGCTGGTCTACGGCCCCGGCGTGAAAGCCAATATGGCGGCGCTGCTGAAGCTGGCGCGGCTGCCCGTGCCTCTGCCGCTCGGCGGGCTCGCTGCCAAACGCTCGCTGCTCGCGATCGAGAATCTCACTGACGCGGTCGGCTTCGCCTTGACGCAAGCCTGCCCGACGCGGCGCAGCTATATCGTTTCGGACCCGGAACCCCTGTCGGTTGCCGACATGCTCGCCGCAATGCGCGCGGGCTTGGGGCGGGGGCCGGGGCTGATCCCGATCCCGTCAGCGCTGCTGGCGCTGGCGGCGCGACTCGCCGGGCGCAGCGCTGCCTATGAGCGATTGGCGAACGGGCTCGTCGCCTCGCCGGCTGCGCTGATCAAGGCTGGCTGGCGGCCGCCCGCGGAGACGAAGACTGCATTGGCGCGGCTGGCGGCAAGCCGGGCCGACGTCGGCTGAAATCGGGGATCGCCGCCTCCAGCACCGCCTCGGCGCCGAGCCTGTCCTGCGCCGCCAGCGCCCGCTCGAGATCGCCGAGCCAACCCTGCATGCGGGCGCGGCCGGCGAAGATCGGCTTGGCCGCCATGACGCCGTCGAGCCCGGTCTCGGCCATCGGCTCGTCCTTGGCGAAGAGGATCTCGTTGAGGCGCTCGCCCGGCCGGACGCCGGTCACGGCAATCTCGATGTCGACGCCGGGCTCGTAGCCGGCGAGGCGAATCATGCGCTCGGCGAGGTCGATGATCTTGAGCGGCTGGCCCATCTTCAACACGTAGACGGCGGCGCGCTCGTCCTGAGCCTCATGCTCGGGCGCATGAGAGGCAGCGGTCAGCACAAGGTCGCAGGCCTCGCGGATGGTCATGAAATAGCGGATCATCTCCGGGCTGGTCACGGTGACCGGGCCGCCACGCTCGATCTGCGCCTTGAATTTCGGCACCACCGAGCCGACCGAGCCGAGGACATTGCCAAAGCGCACCGCGACCAGGCGCGTACCGCGATTGCCATTGGCGAATTCGGCGTCGCGCGCCTGGGCGTACATCTCGGCGAAGCGCTTGGTCGCGCCGAGCATCGAGACCGGCTCGATCGCCTTGTCGGTCGAGATCATCACGAAAATGCCGGCGCCGGCGGCGATCGCTGCCTCCATGGCGACGACCGAGCCGAAGATGTTGGTCTTGATGCCTTCGCCCCAGTCGGCTTCGAGATAAGGCACGTGCTTCAGCGCGGCGGCATGGATGACGATATCCGGCGCGAAAGCCCTGAACAGCGGATCGAGGCGGGCTGCGTCGCGAACATCGGCGAGCGCGCCGGTAACGCGGATCGGCAGCTCCTGGGCTGCCAAGGCCTCGGTGACATGGAACAGTGCCGGCTCGGAATTCTCGACGACCAGCAGCTCAGCCGCGCCGAAGGCGGCGCAACGCAGGCAAATCTCCGAGCCTATCGAACCGCCGCCGCCGGTGACGATGACGCGCTTGCCCTTGAGGAAGCTTTCGAGCCGCTCGCGATCGATCTTGACCGAGGGCCGCACCAGCAGGTCCTCGATCTCGAGCGGGGCGAGTTCGCTGCCGCGCAGCCCCTCGCCGAGCGTGTCGAGACGTGAGATCGGAATGGCGAGCTTGCGCGTCAGGGCGAGCCATTTGTCGGGCTCGGCCTCGGCCGTCAGGGCGCTCGGCGTCGCGACAATGCGGCGGAATGGTTCACCCCGCTCGCCGGCATCGGTCGCGACCGTCTCGATCTGCGAGAGCAGGCCGAGCACCGGCACGCCTCTGATGGACTGGCCGAGATCGTCGGACCGCGGCGAGAGGATGCCCGCCGGCCGCATTTTGCCCATCGCGCCCGATTCCATGGCGCGAATCACCATCTCGATGTCGACCGCGCGGCCGAGCAGCAGGGCCGGCAAGGTCGCCTCACGCGCCGCATGGTGCTTGGAACGCGAGTATCTGAGATAGCGATAGGCCAGCCGCGGGCCGCCGAGCAGCGCGATCTGCACCAGCCAATAGAGAACGAGGGTGATCTTGCCGAAGAAGAAATAGCCGTAAAGATTCGGTGCAACGAGGACATAGTCCACGACCAGCAAGGTCATGGTCAGCACCGTTACCGCCCGGACGATGTTCGAGAGGTCCGGCAGCGAGGCGAAGCGCCATTTAGAGCGGTAGAGCTGGAAGAACCAGTAGACCACCCCGGCATAGGCGACGAGGAAGGGCAGGATCGACGGCAATTGCCGCATCCGCTCCTCGAACAGCCAGCCGTCGAAGCGGACGGCGAAGACGAACACGATCGCGAGCGCCGTCATCGCCAGATCGTGGACGATGATGGCGAGCTTCTTGGTGCTCTGTTTGGAGAGGTTCAGCATGCGCCGCGGGGTATCCCGCTCCGCCAGCGCCTTGTCAACGCGAACCGGAGAGACTCAGACCGCGGCGCGGCCGGCACCCAGGCCGGCCAGCACGAAGTCGATCATCTCCTCGACATTCGGGCCCGGCAATTCGGCGCATTGGCCGAGCAGGAGCGGGTGATGGAAGCGCATCATCGCCATGCGGACGCAATGGGTCGCGGTGATCGGATCGCGGGCGGTGAACTCGCCCTTGGCGATGCCGTCGGCGACGACGGAGCGCAGGATCGCGTCATAGCGCTCGATATGGCCGCGGACCACGTCCCAGCTCTCCTCCATCGCGCAGGCGACCATCTCGTGCAGGCGGTGATTGTCGAGATAGCGGGCCGAATTGATCCGGCAGGTCGCGGCGAGGATGTCGCGCAAGCGCTCGGCCGCAGGGCGCTTCTCGGCGGCGATGGCAGCGACCGTCGACTCAAGCTCGCTCATCGAGCGTTCGGCGACTGCCTCGTTAATCGCCTTCTTGGAGTCGAAGAACCGATAGACATTCGCCGGGCTCATGCGCAGCGACTTGGCGATATCCGCGACAGTGGTCTTCTGGTAGCCGATCTGGCGGAAGAACCGCTCGGCGACGTCGATGATCTCGTGCCGTGTATCGCGCTCTACTGTGCTCATGCCAGGGCAACTTCCCGGTCTGACAACTTGTTCCCATAGGCCGTCTGCGGACGCCGTCGTTGACTATGACGAATTTCGTCAGTCGTCAACAAATTGATCCACAAAGCTTTATTTGCGCCGTCCTGACAGTTTTTCGCGTGACGCGGGCTCGATTGTCAGGATCGCGATCGCGCCAGCTCCAGAAGCGTTCCGATATCGAGGTAGCGCTCCAGATGCCCGGCCAGCCGGTCGAGCGTCGCTTCGAGAACGGGCTCGTAGGCTTCGCCTTCCGCGAGCGGCCCCTCGGCGAGATCGGCCAGAAAGGCGCGGCGCAACGGGTCCGAAGTCAGGACGCCATGGAGATAGGTCCCGACGACCTTTCCGTCGGGGCTACGGGCGCCTTCGGCCTGTCCGTCGACGCGGAAAGGCGCGCGTGCCCGGTCGCGCCCCTCGCTGACGCCGAGATGGATCTCATAGGCGCGGCCGGTCGTGCCGCTGGCCGGATGCTCGACCGCAACCTCCCTGACGGTCTTGTCGGGCGTGAGCTCGGTCTCGATGTCGAGCAGCCCGAGACCGGGCGCCGCTGCGGGAGGCCCTTCGAGGCCGAGCGGATCGCGCACGGTCTTGCCGAGCATCTGGTAGCCGCCGCACAGGCCGAGGACATGGCCGCCCCGCCGGCGATGGGCGAGGATGTCGATGTCCCAGCCCTCTTCCCGCAGCCTGGCGAGATCGCGCAATGTCGTCTTCGAGCCCGGCAGGATCACCAGGGCGGCGTCGCCGGGAAGCGGCGTGCCCGGCCCGACGAAGACAAGCTCGACGCCGGGTTCGAGCTTGAGCGGGTCGAGATCGTCGAAATTGGCGATGCCCGGCAGGACGGGAACGACGATCTTCAGCGCACCGGGGCGGGCCGGCAGGCCATGCGCCAGATCGAGAGCGTCCTCCGCGGGCAGGCGCGCGGCATCGGCGAACCAAGGCACGACGCCCAGGCTCGGCCAGCCCGTCGCCCGGGTGATCGTGTCGAGCGCCGGCGTGAACAGGCCGACATCGCCGCGGAAACGGTTGATGGCGAAGCCACGGATCATCGCGCGATCCTCGGCATCCAGCACGGCATGGCTGCCGACCAAGCTGGCGATGACGCCGCCGCGATCGATGTCGCCGATCAGCACGGCCGGAACACCCGCAGCGCGGGAAAAGCCGAGATTGGCGATGTCGCGGGCGCGCAGATTGGTCTCGGCCGGCGAACCCGCGCCCTCGACCAGGATTAGGTCGGCGCCATCGCTGAGACGCTCGAAGCTTTCCAGCACTTTGGGAAGGAAGTCGCCGCGGCGGCTGAAATCGCCGGAGGAGAGATGGCCGGCGACACGACCCTGCAGGATGATCTGGCTGCCGCGCTCGCTCTCGGGCTTGAGCAGTACCGGGTTCATGTCGACATGCGCCGCGATCCGCGCGGCGCGCGCCTGCAGTGCCTGGGCCCGGCCGATCTCGCCCTGCGCGGTCGCAGCGGCGTTGTTCGACATGTTCTGCGGCTTGAACGGCCGCACCTTCAGGCCGCGATCGGCAAAGAGGCGGCAGAGGCCGGCGACGATGAGCGACTTGCCGACATTGGAGCCGGTGCCGAGCAGCATTAGAGCGGGAGTGCGATGGGAAGGGCGCATGGAGCCTGCCTAGCCCGCTTCCAGCCCCAGAAAAAGCTCACCGATCCACGTCAGCGTCCCACGGCTCCAAAGGGGCGAAGAAACCGTGGAGTGCTGGCGTGAACCGGCTGAGGCATAGAGAATACTGACTGCTGACGAATGTCAATATTTATCAGTCCGCATAATCTGCCGCTTTTTCCGGCCGATGCGCGCCGGCGTTGCGCGTGTTATTTCCGACACCCCCGCCTTCCAGAGCGAAGCAAGCCGCGATGAATCCGATCTTCTCCGCCCTTCCGACGACCATCTTCGAGACCATGTCGAGGCTCGCGCGCGAGCACCAGGCCGTCAATCTCGGCCAGGGCTTTCCCGACGATCCCGGCCCGGAGGATGTCCGCCGCAAAGCTGCGGAGGCGGTGGTCGCCGGCTGGAACCAGTACCCGCCGATGATGGGCCTGCCGGAGCTGCGCCAGGCGACGGCGACGCATTTCCGGCATTGGCAGGGCCTGGAGCTCGATCCGGAGGCCGAGGTGATGATCACCTCCGGCGCGACCGAGGCGATCGCCGGCGCGCTGATGGCGATCGTCTCGCCCGGCGACGAGGTCGTGCTGTTCGAGCCGATGTACGACGCCTATCTGCCGCTGGTGCGCCGCGCCGGCGGCATCCCTAAGTTCGTGACGCTGACGCCGCCGCATTTCGGGCTGAGCGAGGAAGCGCTGGCGAAGGCCTTCTCGCCGAAGACCAAGGCGGTGCTGTTCAACAACCCGCTCAACCCGACCGCGACCAATTTCAGCGCGGCCGACCTCGACCTGCTGGCCTCGTTCTGCATCCGGCACGATGCCGTCGCGATCTGCGACGACGTCTGGGAGCATGTCGTCTTCGACGGGCACCGCCATAAGCCGCTGATGAGCCGGCCGGGCATGCGCGAGCGCACGGTCAAGATCTCCTCGGCCGGCAAGATCTTCTCGCTGACCGGCTGGAAGGTCGGCATGGTCATGGCGGCGCCGGAGCTGATGCGCGTGCTCGCCAAGGCGCACCAGTACATCACCTTCACCACGCCGCCGAACCTGCAGGCGGCGGTCGCGTACGGCCTCGGCAAGGACGACGCATATTTCGAGGGGATGCGGACCGACTTCCAGCGCTCGCGCGACCGCTTCGCTGGCGGCCTCAGCGATCTCGGGTTCAGCGTGCTGCCGAGCGCCGGCACCTATTTCCTCAATGTCGACATCGCCCCGCTCGGGCAGGGCGACGACGTCGCCTTCTGCCAACGGCTCGTCGTCGAGCACGGCGTCGCCGCGATACCGGTCAGTGCCTTCTATGCCGAAGGAGCGGTGCGCAATGTCGTGCGCTTCTGCTTCGCCAAGCATGATGCGACGCTGGACAAGGCTCTGGAGCGGCTCGCCGCCTTGCGCGTGAAAGGCTGATCAAGCCTTCCGAAGAGCCTCGACCAAGGTTGCGGCCCGCCGCAGCCTCGGCTCTCGCCGCTTGGCGTCGGCCGCGCGGCCGAGCTCGCGCAGCGTCTCGATCGCCATGACGAGCTCGGTGGTCGCCTTCTCGGCCTCGGTGCGCTCACGGATGCGTTCGGCTAGCTCCAGCCGCGCCTCGGCTCGGTTCGCGGCGCTCTCAGCCCAGAGCGAGGGCACGATCTCACGACGCCTGACCTCCAGCGCCGCGTCGAAGGCGGCGATCGCCTCCTCCAGCACGACCGGCTCGTTGTAATAGCGGGCGAGGCCGACCAGCGCAGCGCCGATCCGGTCCTGCACCTCGGCCCAGTCGAGCGGGACGCTCTCCCGCGGCCGGTCTTCAAGCACCAGCTTGAAGCAGTTCACCGCGGCTTCGAAGGCGGAGACACCGCTGGCGCGCTGGCCGAGCGCGACATGGGTCTTGCCGAGCTCCCATTGCAGCCGGCCCCATTCGCGCGGCATGTCGGCCCGCGTCATCCCTGACAGCCCGGCGCGGAAAGCGGCGACGCCCTCCTCGAGCAGGCCGGCATCATCCTCGACCTCGCCGAGACGGGCGAGCGCCTCGCCGAGCCTGGTCTGCACCGCCGTCCAGAGGCGCGGCGCCTTGGCGCGAGTCAGATCCTCAAGGGTGGTGCGGTAGATTTCGACCGCCTGACGCAGGAGCGCGCCGCCGCCGTCGAAATGCGACAAACCGGTGAGCGAACGCGCCAGCCTGAGCTGCGTTTCGGCCCAGAGCACGGTCTGGTCGAAATTGTCGAGCTTGGCGAGCAGGCCCTGCAACTGGCCGATCGAGGCGACGAAGGCCGACTTGTCGGCGAAATCGGCACCGCGCCGGGCCAGCGCATCGGCCTGCATCCAGGCATAGGTGAGCCCGCTGCCAGCTGCGGCCGAATCGGCGATCAGCGCCGCTTCTGCATAGCGCTCGGCGGCATCGCGATAGGCTTGCGGATTGAGGTGCAGCATCGCCACCGCGCCACGATCGGCGCGGCCGGCGGCGGCGGCGAGCAAGCGGTCGCGCGACAACTTGTCAGGAGCGACCGCGCCATCGAGATTGCGCTGTTCGGCCAAGGCGAGCAGGCGGTCGGCTTCGGCGAGTTTGCCATCGGCCAGCGCCTGCACCGCCTGTCCCTGAAGCCGATCGCGCTCGGGATCCTCGCCGGACGGCTTGGAGAGCCGGGCCTTCAGGCTGCGGAAATCGCCCGCGCGGCGCGCCAGCTTGTTCTCGATGCGGGTGAAATCGGGCTTGCCGGAGGCTTCGCCCATCGAGGCGAGCACGCCGAGCAGCAGCGCGCGGGGAACACCCTCGCGCTGCGAGACACGGGCCAGGATGGTGGCGAGTTCCGGATTCACGTTTGTAAGCCCGCCACCCCTTAGTGAACGCGATCAGACCGCGGCGATGACCGCGATCTCGACAGTGTATTGTGGGCCGGCGAGCTTGGCCTCGACGGTGGCGCGGCCGGGCGTGTTGCCAGCCGAGACCCAGCCATCCCAGACAGCGTTCATCTCGGCGAAGGTCGACATGTCCGAGAGCCAGATGTTGACCATCAGCAACTTCGACTTGTCGGTGCCGGCCTCGGCCAGGAGCCCGTCGATGATCGAGAGGATGTCCTTGGTCTGCTCGGCAACGCTCTTGCCGGCCGCCTTGTCGGCCACCTGACCGGCGAGATAGACCGTGTTGCCATGCACGACGGCCTTGGACATGCGCGGGCCGGGGGCGATGCGCTTGATGCTCATGATCTGGTCTCCATCAGAAGGGCCTCGCTGGTAGCCCGAGACCAGAATCCGCGCAAATGCTTATGCAGCGACCGCCCAGCCCGCCCAGAGCAAGGCATAACGTGCCGTCTTGCCGATGAACACCAGCACAACGAAGCGCAAAAGGGGATAGTTCAGCGACCCTGCGACGAAAGTCAGGGGATCGCCGCCGATCGGCAGCCAGGCGAAGAGCAGCGAGGGCCAGCCGAATCGGGCGAACCAGCCCTTCGCCTTGGCGAAGCGCACGGGATCAGGCCGCAGCCGGGCCGGCAGCCGCTCGACGCCGCCGGTCGCGATCAAGCGGCCGAGCCACCAGTTGACCACCGAGCCTGCCGTGTTGGCGAGCGAGGCGACGATGAAGAGAATGGTCGGATCGACGGTCTTGGCCGCCAGCAAGCCGACGAAGACGGCCTCCGACTGGGCGGGCAGCAGCGTCGCGGCGACGAAGGCCGCGCCGGCCATCAGGCCGAGGGAGGCGAAATCGAGCGGCATCAGTCCAGCATCGCGGCGAGCGCCTTGACGGTGTTGGCGTTGCGTAGCGTGCCGATGCCGAGTTTTTTCGTCGTCAGATGCGAGAGCAGCCTCGTCTCGCTCGGCTCACCGCCGAAATCGATCCAGAGATCGCCATCAGCGAGGGCAAGCGCAATACCGGGCGCGGCGAGGGCGCGGAGCATGGCCAGGGCGTCCGGGCCAAGCGGCTTTCGCATGACACGGATGCCGACATCGGCGCCACCCCGTTTGGAGAAAGGGTTTTGGGCGGCAAGCCGCCGCCAGTCGCCAGCCTTGCGCGCGATGATATCGACATGCTTGCCGAAATGGGCGCGGAAGCCGGCTTCCAACCGCTCCTCGACTGCAGCGAGCGGCGCATCCTCGCCCTCGAAGACCAGATTGCCGGTGGCGACCCAGCTGCGGACCTCGCGAAAGCCCGCCTTCGCCGCCATCGCCTTCAGATCCGCCATCACCACGCGCTTGCCGGGGCCGAGCACGATCGAGTGCAGCAGGGCGACATAAGTCGTCATCGCGGTTGGCACCCGGCCCGCTTCAAGCCCGCGCTAGAGCCGCCGCAGCGAGACCTGCTGGATGCGGTGGCTGGCGCCCTTGGTCAGGATCAGGCTGGCGCGCTGGCGGGTCGGCACGATGTTCTCGCGCAGATTGGGCAGGTTGATGCCGGTCCAGAGCTTCTCGGCGATCGAGAGCGCCTCGTCTTCGCCGATCTCGGCGTATTTGCGGAAGAAGGAGCGCGGATCGCGGAAGGCGGTCTGGCGCAGCGTCATGAAGCGGTTGACGTACCAGCGGTGCAGGTCGTTCTCATCGGCGTCGAGATAGACCGAGAAGTCGAAGAAATCGGAGACGAAGGGAATGATCGTTCCGTCCCTGGGCAGGCGGCTCGCCTGCAGTACGTTCAAGCCTTCGAGGATCAGGATGTCCGGCCGCTCGACCGTGACCTGCTCGCCTGGCACGACGTCGTAGACCAGATGCGAATAGACGGGAGCGCTCACGGCGCGCTTGCCCGCCTTCACATCGGAGAGGAAGCGCAGGATCGCGGCGCTGTCATAGCTCTCCGGGAAGCCCTTGCGCTGCATCAGGCCGCGGCGTTCGAGCTCGGCGTTCGGCAACAGGAAGCCGTCGGTGGTGACGAGCTCGACCTTCGGCGTGTTCGGCCAGCGCGAGAGCAGGGCCTGGAGCACGCGCGCCGTGGTCGACTTGCCGACCGCGACCGAGCCGGCGACACCGATGACATAGGGGACCTTGACCTCTGCCTCAGCCATCAGGAAGCGCTGCGTCGCCTTGAACAGACCCTGCGTCGCCGCGACATACAGCGAGAGCAGGCGCGAGAGCGGCAGATAGATCGCGACGATCTCGTCGAGCGAGATCGGGTCGTTGATCGACTGCAGCCTGGTAAGGTCGTCGACCGACAGGGTCAGCGGCGTGTCGGCGCGCAGATGCGCCCACTCGTCACGCGAGAACGTGCGATAGGGCGAGACCAGATCGGGGGCGGATGGCGCCGCGATCGGACGCTGGTCCATGATGCCCCCCGTCTTCCAGGCTTCGAGGTTCAACGCGACACTCGCCTCGACTTCTAACGGGGCCGCGCTGCCTTCTCGGCCAGGCCGGAGCGCGCAGTACGGGCCTCAAGCTGGCTCAAGACGTCCCGCAATGCAACATCGCGGGACCTGAGCACGACCAAAAGATGATAAAGCAGATCGGCGCTCTCGGCGATCAGTTCGTCGCGATCGCCCTTCACCGCGGCGATCACGGCCTCGACCGCCTCCTCGCCCAACTTCTTGGCGGCGCGCCCGGGACCGGCGGCCAAAAGCTTGGCCGTCCAGGATTCCTCCGGCGGGGCACTCGCCCGCTCGGCGACGATGCGTTCGAGATCGGCGAGGGTGAAATCGGTCATCGCTCAGTCCAGCCGCATCGCCAGCCCGGCAGCGGCCATATGCGCCTTGGCCTGCGGGATGCTGTAGGTGCCGAAATGGAAGATCGAGGCGGCGAGCACCGCCGAGGCGTGGCCGTCACGCACGCCGGCGACGAGGTCGTCGAGATCGCCGACCCCGCCCGAGGCGATCACCGGCACCGAGACCGCGTCGGCGATGCGCTGGGTCAGGCCGATGTCGTAGCCCGACTTGGTGCCGTCGCGGTCCATCGAGGTCACCAGCAATTCGCCGGCGCCGAGCGAGACCACCTCGCGGGCGAAGGCGATGGCGTCGATGCCGGTGGCGTTGCGCCCGCCATGAGTGAAGATTTCCCAGCGGCCGGGCGTGACCTGCTTGGCGTCGATGGCGACGACGATGCACTGGTCGCCGAATTTTTCTGCCGCTTCCTTGACGAAGGGGCGGTTTGTCACCGCAGCGGTGTTGATCGCGACCTTGTCGGCGCCGGCCAGCAGCAGCGCCCGGATGTCCTCGACCTTGCGCACGCCGCCGCCGACGGTCAGCGGCATGAAGCAGGCCTCGGCCGTGCGGGTGACGACGTCGAGCAGGGTGCCGCGCGCCTCGTGGCTCGCGGTGATGTCGAGGAAGCAGAGTTCGTCGGCCCCCGCGGCGTCATAGGCCTTGGCCGCCTCGACGGGATCGCCGGCATCGACAAGATCGACGAACTGCACGCCCTTGACGACGCGGCCGTCCTTGACGTCGAGGCAGGGGATGATGCGCGTCTTCAGGGTCATGCCGCCGCTCCCTTGTCCGCCTCGGCCAAGCGCGCCAGCGCCGCAGCCGGATCGATCCGGCCATCATAGAGCGCGCGGCCGGTGATCGCGCCTTCGAGGATTGCAGCGTCGGGCGCGCAGAGCCGCTCGATATCGGCCATGGAGGCGAGGCCGCCGGAAGCGATCACCGGGATCGAGAGCGCATGGGCGAGCGCGATCGTGCCGTCCCAGTTGATACCCTGGAGCATGCCGTCGCGGGCGATGTCGGTGTAGACGATGGCGGCGACGCCGGCATCCTCGAAGCGGCGCCCGAGATCGTCGGCGGCCAGCGCCGAGGTCTCGGCCCAGCCCTCGACCGCGACGAAGCCGTCGCGTGCGTCGATGCCGACCGCGACCTTGCCCGGAAACGCCTTCGCGGCCTCGCGGACGAAACCGGGATCGCGCACCGCCGCCGTGCCGATGATGACGCGGGCAATGCCCTTGGCGAGCCAGCCCTCGACCGTCTTCATGTCGCGGATACCGCCGCCGAGCTGCACGGGGAAGCCGACACGCTCAAGGATCGCCTCGACGGCGGCCGCATTCATCGGCTTGCCGGCGAAAGCGCCGTCGAGATCGACGACGTGCAGCCACTGGAAGCCCTGGGACTCGAAGGTCGCGGCCTGGGCGGCGGGATCGTCGTTGAAGATCGTCGCCTGATCCATGTCGCCCTGCTTCAGGCGCACGCAGCGGCCCTCTTTCAGGTCGATGGCGGGATACAGGATCACGGCGCCCACCTCAGGAAATTGCCGATCAGCTTGAGGCCGAGCTTCTGGCTCTTCTCGGGATGGAACTGGGTGCCGGCGATGTTGTCCTTTGCCACGATCGCGGTGACCGGGCCACCGTAATCGGTCAGCGCCAGAACCTCCTGCGGCTTTGCGGCCGTCAGCGCGTAGGAATGGACGAAATAGGCATGCCAGCCGGAGGGGCCGGTCTCGATGCCGGCGAGCAGCGGGTGTTCGTCCTGCGGATGCAGCGTGTTCCAGCCCATATGCGGAATCTTCAGGGCATCATCCTGCGGGCGGATCAGCGCGACGTCGCCGGCGATCCAGCCAAGGCCCTCGGTGGTGACGTATTCGAGGCCGCGGCTCGCCATCAGCTGCATACCGACGCAGATGCCGAGGAAGGGCCGGCCCTTGCCGCGCACGGTCTCCTCCAGCGCCTCGACCATGCCGGAAACGGCGTCGAGCCCGCGCCGGCAATCGGCGAAGGCGCCGACGCCGGGCAGGACGATGCGATCGGCAGCACGGACCTCGGCGGGATCGCTGGTGACGCGGATGGTCGCTGGCGTGCCGGCCTCATTGGCGGCGCGCTCGAAGGCCTTGGCGGCCGAGTGCAGATTGCCCGAGCCGTAATCGACGATGGTGATTATCTGGCTCATCGCCCGTTCGCCTCGGGGAAGAGACCGATCACCGGCGCGGAACTCGGCGCAAAGCGCGTGGGAGCCGGCGTCGTCTCGACGACGCGCGGCGGCGCGCCGGCCGGCAGGGCCCGTTCGAAGAAGCGGCGCTCGGCGCTGGAGAGGTCGGGTGCCTCGACGACATCGACGAGCCGCCAGCCCTGCCGCAGCAGCTTGCGCGCGATCAGGTTCTGGCCCTCAAAGCCGAGGAAGACCGCAAGCGCGGTATGCGACAGCATCACCGCGAGGAAGGAGAAGCCGATCTGACGCTGCAGATAAACCAGCCCGCCCCAGACCAGCGCGTAGACGATGAAGGCGAGCCAAAGCCGTTTGAACAGCAGCCAGACGCCGCCGAAGACCAGCGCCGAAAAGGTGAAGCTCTCGGGCAGGAGCCTGGCCTGCTCGACCTCTTCGCGCAACCCGCCGGCGCCCGGCGGCGGGATCAGAGCCTGATAAAACGCCATGGCAGCGATCCCTTACAGAGCGCCCTTGGTCGAGGGCACGCGGCCGCCCTCGCGCGGATCGACTTCCAGCGCCTGGCGCAATGCCCGTGCCAGGCCCTTGAAGCAGCTTTCGGCGATATGATGGGCATTGTCGCCATAGAGCGTCTCGACATGCAGGGTCAGCCCGGCATTGATCGCGAAGGCCTGGAAGAACTCGCGCACCAGCTCTGTGTCGAAGCTGCCGATCTTCTCCGCCCTGAACTGCGTCCGGAAGACCAAGAAGGGCCGGCCGGAGACGTCGACCGCGACGCGGGTCAGCGTCTCGTCCATCGGCAGGTGGACATCGGCATAGCGGCGGATGCCCTTCTTGTCGCCGAGCGCCTGCTTCAGCGCCTCGCCGAGCGCGATGCCGGCATCCTCGACCGAGTGATGGTCGTCGATATGGGTGTCGCCCTTCACCTTGACCGTGGTGTCGATCAGGGAATGGCGGGCGAACAGGTCGAGCATATGGTCGAAAAAGCCGACGCCGGTCGAAATCTCGGCCTTGCCCGTGCCGTCGAGCACGAGCTTGACCGCAATGTCGGTCTCGTTGGTGCGGCGCTTCACTTCGCCCGAACGCATGCTGACCTCTGTGCCCTCGCAAAACCGTGCCCGCTTTAGCAGGCGCCGGAGCGGATCGCTATCCCGGCGGCGGACCAAAGCGGCGCAGGAAAGCCCGCGCCCGCGGCAAGGCATCGTGCAGGAACTGGCCGGGCTCGCGCAGCCAGAGGCCGTCATAGGCCTTCGATTTCGCTTCGCTGATCAGCACATCCTGGGGCAGGGACACGAGCGTTCCGTCCCAGCCCGGCCACCAGAGCCGGCCTTTGGCCCAGTGATGGGCGACCAGGGCCTCTTCGCAGCGATAGCCGTGAAAATCGAAGGCAACCCTGCCATCGCTGACAAAGACGTGGTTGCCGGTGAAGCCTTCGGCCGGTCTGATCCAAACGGCGTGGAAACCGTGCTCCGGATAGGTTTCCAGGAAGGCGTAGGCGAGGATGTGGCAGGCGCCGCAGGCGAAGAAGACCCGCTCGGGCAGATTCCAGCGTTTGGCCGGCTCGCTCTTGATACCGGGCTTCAGCCTGAACATCTTGGCGGTTCCCGTTGACCGTTTGCCCGAGACCGAATCGCAATGTCAGAGACTAGCAACGCCCCCGTCATGCACGCGACCACCATCCTGATGGTGCGCAAGGGCGGCCGGGTCGTGATCGGCGGCGACGGCCAGGTCTCGCTCGGCCAGACGATCATGAAGGGCAACGCCAAGAAGGTGCGCCGCCTCGCCAAGGGTGCGGTGATCGCGGGCTTCGCCGGCGCGACCGCCGACGCCTTCACCCTGTTCGAGCGGCTGGAGGCCAAGCTGGAGCAGTTTCCGACACAATTGCTGCGCGCCTGCGTCGAGCTCGCCAAGGACTGGCGCACCGATCGCTATCTGCGCCGGCTGGAAGCCATGCTGCTCGTCGCCGACAAGGAGGTCTCGCTGCTGATCTCGGGCACTGGCGACGTGCTGGAGCCGGAGCCCTCCGAGCATGGCTCGGTGATGGCGATCGGCTCCGGCGGCAATTATGCGCTTGCCGCAGCCCGCGCGCTGGTCGACGGCGAGGCCGATGCCGAGACGATCGTGCGCAAGGCGATGAAGATCGCCGGCGACATCTGCGTTTATACCAACCATTCCCTCGTCATCGAGAGCCTCGAGACCCCATGAACTTCGTCGCCGACGGCTACGCCTTCGCCCCCGCGACGCCTGACGATTTCCCGATGCTGGCGCGCTGGCTCGAACAGGACCATGTCCGACGCTGGTGGGGCGATCCCGACGAGGAACTCGCCGAGATCGCGCGCATCTTCGGCGATCCCAGCATGGAGGCACTGATCGTCAGCCATGACGGGCGGCCCTTTGCCCATCAGCAGAGCTGGGATCCGTCGCTCTGGCCGGATTACCCGCTGCAGGACCAGCCGGCCGGCACGCGCGGCATCGACCAGTTCATCGGCGAGGCCGACATGCTCGGCCAGGGCCATGGCACGCGCTTCATCGGCGCCTTCGCCCGGCATCTCTTGGCGAAGGGTGCGCCGCGGGTGGTGATCGACCCCGATCCGGCGAATCTCGCCGCGATCCGCGCCTATGAGAAGGCCGGCTTCACCGCCCTAGATGTTCGCGAGACCGGCGACGGCCCCGCGCTGATCATGTTCCAGGAACCTGTTTGATGACGTCGTTTTCCCCTCGCGAGATCGTCTCCGAGCTCGACCGCTATATCGTCGGCCAGAAGGACGCCAAGCGCGCCGTCGCGATCGCCCTGCGCAATCGCTGGCGCCGGCAGCAATTGGAAGGGCCGCTGCGCGAGGAGGTCGCGCCCAAGAACATCCTGATGATCGGGCCGACCGGCTGCGGCAAGACCGAGATCGCCCGCCGCCTCGCCAAGCTGGCGAACGCGCCCTTCCTCAAGGTCGAAGCGACCAAGTTCACCGAGGTCGGCTATGTCGGCCGCGACGTCGAATCGATCGTGCGCGACCTGGTCGAGGTCGCGATCGGCCTCGTCCGCGAGAGTCGGCGCAAGGATGTCGAGGCCAAGGCGCATGTCGCGGCCGAGGAGCGCGTCCTCGATGCCCTCGTCGGACCGACGGCGAGCGCGACCACGCGCGACAGCTTCCGCCGCAAGCTGCGCAACAACGAGCTCGACGACAAGGAAATCGAGGTCGAGATCGCCTCGGCGGCGTCTAGTGCGCCGATGTTCGAGGTGCCCGGCATGCCCGGCGCCTCGATCGGTGCGATCAACCTCTCCGACATGCTCGGCAAGGCCTTCGGGCAGCGCGGCAAGCCCAAGCGCGTGCTGGTCAAGGACGCCTACGCACCGCTGCTCGCCGAGGAGAGCGACAAGCTGATCGACCAGGACGCGATCGTCCAGGCGGCGATCCGCGAGGTCGAGAATAACGGCATCGTCTTCCTCGACGAGATCGACAAGATCTGCGCCCGCGAGGGCCGCGGCGGCGCCGATGTCTCGCGCGAGGGCGTGCAGCGCGACCTGCTGCCGCTGATCGAGGGCACCACCGTCGCGACCAAGCACGGGCCGGTGAAGAGCGACCACATCCTGTTCATCGCGTCCGGCGCCTTCCACGTCTCGAAGCCATCGGACCTCTTGCCGGAGCTGCAGGGGCGCCTGCCGATCCGGGTCGAGCTCTCGCCGCTCGACGTCGAGGACTTCAAGCGCATCCTGACCGAGACCGAGGCCAGCCTGATCAAGCAGTCGGTGGCGATGCTGGCGACCGAGCAGGTGACGATCGACTTCACGCCGGACGCGGTCGCAGCGATCGCGCGCATCGCGGTCGAGGTCAATTCGACGGTCGAGAACATCGGCGCCCGCCGGCTCCAGACGGTGATCGAGCGCATCCTCGACGAGATCTCCTTCACCGCGACCGACCGCGGCGGCGAGAGCGTGACGATCGACGCGGCCTATGTCGAAGCGCGCATCGGCGACCTCGCGAAGAATGCCGATCTGAGCCGGTTCATTCTGTGAACACTCCGGGCGAGGCAGAGCCCCCTTCCTCCCGCCTCGCCCGCGATTCCCTGATCGTCGGCGCGGCGACGATCCTGTCGCGCCTGCTCGGCTTCGCCCGGGACGTGCTGATCGCGCGCCTGCTCGGCGCCGGTCCGGTGGCGGACGCCTTCCTGGCGGCGCTGCGCCTGCCCAATCTGGTCCGGCGCGTGCTCGGTGAAGGCGGACTTAACGCACCCTTCGTGCCGCTCTACCTCGCGATCAAGGCCGAGCGCGGCGATGAGGCTGCCAAGCGCTTCGCCGGCGAAGCGGCGAGCCGGCTCGGGCTGTTGCTGCTCGGCTTCGTCGTTCTGGCCGAAATCTTCGCGGCTTGGGTCGTGCTCGGGCTGGCCGGCGGCTTCGCCGACGAACCGCAGACGCTAGCGCTCGCCGCCTTCTATACAAGGCTGATGCTGCCTTTCGTGCTGCTGACCACGCTCGCCGCTTTGCTGGCGGCGCTGCTCAATGCCGAGGGACGCTTCACCGTAGCGGCGTTGGCGCCGGCCCTGATGAACGCGATCCTGCTCGCGGCCTTGCTGTTCGCACTGTTCCGCGGCGGTGACAGCCATGCCAACGCGACATTGCTCGCCGCCTGCCTCAGCCTCACCGGCCTGGCGCATCTCGCCATGATCCTATGGCGGCTGCTTGGCATCGGCCTGCCGCGCCCCGGCCTGCGCTGGTCACCGGACATGAGCCGGCTGGTCAGGACAGGCGGGGCGACATTGCTCGCTGCCTCCGCCGCGCAACTCGTCCTCCTGATCTCGACGCAGATCGCCTCGACCGAGCCCGGCTCGGTCTCGGCGCTGTATTATGCCGACCGTGTCTTCCAGCTGCCGCTCTCCTTCTTCGGCGTCGCCATGGGCACGGTCGTGCTCTCAGCCATGGCTGGCGAACGCTCGCAGGCGGACCACGACGCCCTGCTCGGCCGGGCGCTGGCGCTCGGGCTGGCGCTTGCGATCCCAGCCGCGGCGGCCCTCTATGTGCTGGCCGAGCCGATCGTCTCGGTGCTGTTCGAGAACGGGCAGTTCAACGCCGCCGACCGCGAGCGTACCGCCGCCGCGCTGGCCGCCTTCGCCTGCGGCCTGCCCTTCGCACTCGCCGCCAAAGTCTTCGGACAGGTCTATTTCGTGCGCCGCCTGCCGCGCCTGCCGCTGATCGCCGGATTCGCCGCGGTCGCCGTGGCGGCGGTCGCGGGCTTTTTCCTGCTCGGCTGGCGTGATGCGGCGATGATCGGCGCGCTGGCGGCAAGCCTCGCCTTCATCGTTCAGGCGGCACTGCTCGGCCTCAATCTGCTGCAATCCGGCTTGTGGCGGCCGCGCTGGGCCGATGCCAGGACCATCCTCGCCATCGTCATCGCCGCGGTGCTCATGGTGGCTGCGCTCGAGGCCATGATCAGGCCACTCCTCTCTGCGCTGAACCCGAGCCAGCCGGGGCTGTGGCGCGCCGGCGCCCTGGCCTTGCTGTGCTGCACAGGTGCTGCTGTTTACGCCGTCGCGGGCTTCCTGCTCGGCGCCTTCGATGCGGTTCTGCCGCCGCGGCTCTTGCGCCTTCGCGGCGCTTCCGTCAGAACGCCGCGTTCCTGAGCGGATCGACCCCCGACTCACGACTTTTTTCGCCCTGACGACGGAGCGCCCCATGGCCGCTTTCTCTCCCCGCGTCTTCTCCGGCATGCAGCCGACCTCGACGCTCCATCTCGGCAATTATCTCGGCGCGCTGGTGAACTGGGTCGCGATGCAGAAGACCCATGACTGCATCTATTGCGTCGTCGACATGCACGCGATCACGCAGGGGCTCGACGTCTGGGGCGGGCCGGCGGAGCTGACCCGCGCCACGCGCGAGGTCGCGGCCGCCTATATCGCCGCCGGCGTCGATCCCAAGAAGAGCATCATCTTCAACCAGAGCCAGGTCTCCGGCCATGCCGAGCTCGCCTGGGTGTTCAACACGATCGCCCGGCTCGGCTGGCTCAACCGCATGACCCAGTTCAAGGAGAAGGCCGGCAAGGACCGCGAGAACGCCTCGGTCGGGCTCTACGACTATCCCGTGCTGATGGCGGCCGACATCCTGCTCTACAAGGCGACGCATGTCCCGGTCGGCGAGGACCAGAAGCAGCATCTCGAATTGACCCGCGACATCGCCCAGAAGTTCAACAACGATTTCGCCGAACGCATCGCCGAGCTTAACCTCGGCACTGGCGATCTCGGCTATTTCCCGCTGCCCGAGCCGATGATCCAGGGCCCGGCGCCGCGGGTGATGAGCCTGCGCGACGGCACCAAGAAGATGTCGAAGTCGGATCCGTCGGATTATTCGCGCATCAACCTGACCGACGATGCCGACATGATCGCGCAGAAAATCCGCAAGGCGAAGACCGACCCGGAGGCGCTGCCCTCCGAAGAGAAGGGTCTGGAGGGCCGGCCGGAGGCCGAGAACCTGGTCGGGATCTATGCCGGGCTCTCCGGCGAGAGCAAGGCGCAGGTGCTCGGCCAGTTCGGCGGCAGCCAGTTCTCCGGCTTCAAGGCGGCGCTGGTCGAGCTCGCGGTCGGCAAGCTCGCGCCGATTGCCGACGAGATGCGCCGCCTGCTCGCCGACCCCAGCCATATCGACGCCATCCTCAGCGACGGCGCCGACCGCGCCGCCGCGATCGCTGCGCCGATCATGCTGGATGTCAAGGACATCACCGGCTTCGTGCGCCGGCGCTGATCCAACGGCCGTCGCGAGAGAGGCTTGCGCTGACCTTGCGACGCCTGTCACCATGACACGTCCTCGAAGCGGCGAGAGGCAGCAATGGTCAAGAGACGGCGGTCCTATGAGACGGGCCATCGCCCGAAATTCCTCGCTGTCGTCGATGATAGCGAGGAGTGCGCGAAGGCGGTGCGCTTCGCGGCGCGGCGCTGCGCCCGCCTCGGCGCCTCGATCGTGCTGCTCGGCGTGGTCACTCCGCCCCCCGACGAGACCTGGCTCGGCGTCGGCGACATGGTGCAGGCCGATGCCGAGGCCGAGGCGCAGGAGCTGATCGACGCGGCGGCCGCCGCCGTTCGCTCGCTCGCCGGGCTCGAACCCGAGAAGGTTGTGCGCACCGGCGTCAAGGCCGACGAGATGGTCAAATTGATCGAAGCCGACGAGGACATCTCCTTGCTGGTCCTCGCCGCCGGCACCGGCCGCGACGGGCCGGGTCCGCTGGTCAGCGCGCTCGCCGGCAAGGGGGCCGGCAGCTTCCCGATCCCGGTCGCGATCGTGCCCGGCCACCTCGACGACGAGGAAATCGACGCGCTGGCCTGATCGCGCATAGCTGCGGCTGGAATGATTCCAGCGTCCGGCCTATATCGGGACCAGGAACGGCGGCCTTGACCCGCCGGCGCCGGAGACAAAGCCATGTTCATCCAGACCGAAGCCACGCCCAACCCCGCCACCCTGAAGTTCCTGCCCGGACGCAGCGTCTCGCCGCAAGGACCGATCGAATTGCGCGACCCCGCTCTGGCCGAGCGCTCGCCGCTCGCCACCCGCCTGTTCGGCGTCAAGGGCGTCTCGGCCGTGTTCTTCGGCTCGGACTTCATCACCGTGACCAAGGCCGAGGGCGAATGGCCGCACCTCAAGCCCGCCATCCTCGGCGCGATCATGGAACATTACATGTCGGGTGCGCCGCTGATGAGCGATGGCGCCCCGGTCGACGAGCTCGCCGAGAGCGAGGACGAGTTCTTCGCTGAGGAAGACGCCGCGACGGTCGACACGATCAAGGAGCTGCTCGAGACCCGCATCCGCCCGGCGGTGGCCGGCGATGGCGGCGACATCACCTTCCGCGGCTACAAGGACGGCACGGTCTATCTCGCGATGAAGGGTTCCTGCTCGGGCTGCCCGTCCTCGACCGCGACGCTGAAGCACGGCATCCAGAACCTTCTGCGCCATTTCCTGCCGCAGGTGCGCGAGGTCGAGGCGGTTTGATCGCCGCCCGCATCGCAGACCGGACCTAAGCCCCGATGCGCATTCTCGCGATAGACACCGCGCTCGGCGCCTGCTCGGCTTGCGTGCTCGACAGCAGCGAGCCCATTCCCTTCGCGATCGAGCAGACCGCGATGGAGCGCGGCCATGCCGAGGCGCTGATGCCGATGATCGAGCGCGTCATGGCCAAGGTCGAGGGCGGCTTCTCCTCGCTTGACCGCGTCGCCGTGACCATCGGCCCCGGCAGCTATACCGGCCTGCGCGTCGGCATCAGCGCGGCCCGGGCGATCGCGCTCGCCGCCGGCATTCCCGCCATCGGCGTCTCGACGCTGGCCGCCAGCGCCGCGCCCTTCATCGGCCGCGAGGGCGGGCGCGTCGTCGCCGCCGCGGTCGATGCCAAGCATGGCCAGGTCTGGTTCCAGGCCCTGAACGCGCAGGGCAAGCAGCTCGTCTCGGTCCGCCAGGTCAACCATCGCGACGCTGCCCGCGCCATCGGCGCCGGCCCGGTCTCGCTGGTTGGTTCGGCCGCGCTCGCCGTCGCCAACGAGGCCTGGTCGATCGGCCTCGACGCGCTCGTCGTCGACGACGCCAAGGCGCCGGACGTGGTCTGGGTGGCGCGGCTCGGCATGATCGCCGACCCCGACAGCGCGCCGCCGCGCCCGCTCTATCTCAAGGCGCCGGAAACGACGCCGCAGGACCGCGCCCGGCTGCCGCGCCGCTAGAGCAGGATGCGAAAAGTGGGAACCGGTTTTTCGCAGATATCCTGCTCTAAACTCTTAGAAGCGATCACGTTTTATGATTTTGGATCGAACCGATCCAAAATCATCGTGATCTAACCGGCGATGGACTGGTTCCGATCCCTGTTCCAGCGCCGGCCGAAGACGGGCCGCGCCGGCCCGCTCGACGTCCGCCATGCCCGCCAGGTCGCGGCCCTGCATCACCAGGGCGGCTTCGCGCGGCTATGGGAGCCCGGCGAATGCGCGGCCCTACTCGCCGACCGGGCCGTCGTGGCCGAGGGTGTGTTCATCGGCAGCGCCAGCGAGCCCTGCGGCTTCGTGATGTCGCGACTGGCTGCCGACGAGGCGGAAATCCTGAGCATCGTTGTCGCCGGCGGGAAGCGCCGGTCCGGGCTCGGGCAGACGCTGCTGTCAGCCCATCTCGCGCAATTGGCGGCGCGCGGCACGGCACGGCTCTTCCTCGAGGTCGAGGAGGGCAATGCGCCGGCAATCGCGCTCTACCGGCGGCTCGGCTTCGAGACCGTCGGGCGGCGCGAGGGCTACTATCCGAAGCCCGACGGAACCCGAGCCGCAGCGCTGGTGATGCGGCGCGATCTCGCTTGAACCGAGCGACGTAGACGCCTGCGACAAGCCCGATTATAGCCGGGATCGCAAAACCGGGGCGCCAACTCAGAGAATGAACGGCCCAGCATGAAAGGCCTCCGTCCCGGCGCCATGGCGCGGCTCGCGCTGCTCGTCCTCGGCACGCTCGTCCTGATCCCGCCTCAGCTCGTCGCGATGCGTTTCGGGCGGCCGTTCTATTTCACACGGCTGTTCCAGAAGCTGGTCTGCCGCAGCTTCGGCGTGCGAATCACCGCTCGGGGCGAGGCTCCCCGGCGGGGAGAGGGCGGGCTGATCGTCGCCAACCACATCTCCTGGCTCGACATCCCCGTCATCGGCACGACGGGGCCGCTCTCCTTCGTCGCCAAGGCCGAGGTCGCGACCTGGCCAGTGATCGGCTGGCTCTCGACGCTGCAGCGCACCGTCTTCATCGATCGGATGCGGCGCGGCGCCACCGCGGGCGTCGCCAGCGAGATGGGCAAGCGTCTGCAGAACGGGCAATCGGTGGTGCTCTTCGCCGAAGGCACGACCGGCGACGGCACGCGTATCGTGCCGCTGCGCTCTTCCTTGCTCGGCGCCGCTCACGAAGCCGTGCGCGGCGCGGACGAGTCCGAGACAACGGTCTATCCGCTCTGCATCACCTATACCGGCTTCCACGGCCTGCGCGGCGGGCGGGCCGAGCGCTCGGCGCTGGCCTGGTATGGCGACACCGAACTCGCGCCGCATTTGCAGGCGATGATCAATTCCGGCGCCATCGACGTCGAGCTCGCCTGGGGCGAGCCGATCCGGATGGGCCGCAAACTCTCGCGCAAGGAGGCGACGCGCCTCGCCGAGATCTCGATCCGGCGCGCAAGGCAGGAGGCCGTCACCGGCCGGTCACGCGGCTGAGCCAGATTCGCGTCGGCTGCGGAGTGTTGCGGCCCGGATATTGCGTGGCGACTGCTGGCGGCGATATGATTCCCATCCATGGGGCGTTTGGGATAAGGAGACGCGGTTGAGGCCGGATCAGCGTTGATGAAGAAAGTCCACATCAAGTCCTATGGCTGCCAGATGAACGTCTATGACGGCCAGCGCATGGCCGACGTCCTCGGCCAGCAGGGCTATGTCGAGACTGCGACGCCTGACGACGCCGACCTCATCCTGCTCAACACCTGCCATATCCGCGAGCGTGCAGCGCACAAGGTCTATACCGAGCTCGGCAAGCTGCGGGACCTGAAGCGCGAGCGCCAGGCGGACGGGCGCGAGACCACGCTGGTCGTCGCCGGCTGCGTCGCTCAGGCGGAGGGCGCCGAGATCCAGCGGCGCCAGCCGGCCGTCGACCTCGTCATCGGCCCGCAGACCTATCACCGCCTGCCGGAACTGCTCGCCCAGACGAAGCGCGGCCGCGTCGTCGACACCGAATTGCCGCCCGAGGACAAGTTCGGCCATCTGCCGGCACCGAAGCCCGCGGCGATCCTCGCCCGCGGCGTCTCGGCCTTCGTTACCGTGCAGGAGGGCTGCGACAAGTTCTGCGCCTTCTGCGTCGTGCCCTATACGCGCGGCGCCGAATTCTCGCGCTCGGTCGCGCAGGTGATCGCCGAGGTCGAGCGGCTGGCCGAAGCCGGCGTGCAGGACGTCTCGCTGCTCGGCCAGAACGTCAACGCCTATCACGGCGAGGGGCCGGATGGCCGGGTCTGGACCCTGGCGCAATTGATGCACCGGATCGCCGAGGTGCCGGGCATAGCCCGCATCCGCTACACCACGAGTCACCCGCGCGACATGGACGATGAGCTGATCGCAGCCCATCGCGACCTGCCGCAGGTGATGCCGTTCCTGCATCTGCCGGTGCAGGCCGGATCGGATCGCATCCTCTCGGCGATGAACCGCAAGCACACTGGCGACGAATATCGCCGGCTGATCGACCGGATCCGCGCCGCGCGACCCGACATCGCGTTGTCCTCGGACTTCATCGTCGGCTTCCCAGGCGAGAGCGATGCCGATTTCGAGGAGACGCTGCGGCTGATCGCCGATATCCGCTTCGCCTCGGCCTATTCGTTCAAATATTCGCCGCGCCCCGGCACGCCGGCCGCCGAGCTCTCCGAGCAGGTCCCGCTCGCGGTGATGGACGAGCGGCTCCATCGGCTGCAGGCCCTGGTCGAGCAGCACCGGCAGGAGTTCAATCACGCCATGGTGGGGCGCACCGTCGAGGTGCTGCTCGAGCGGACCGGCCGGCATCCCGGCCAGCTCGCCGGCAAGACGCCCTATATGCAGGCGGTCCAGATCGAGAGCGCGACGCACCGGATCGGCGATCGCGTCCTGGCCCTGATCGAGCGCGCCGGCTCGAATTCGCTGTTCGGCCGCGCGGTGGAGCAGCCGGATCTGGCCGCCTGAAGGCGGTTGGGGTGCGTAGCGTCAAGATGGCGTCGGCGTTGTGGTGAAGGTTTTTTGACTGCGCCTGTCCGACTCATTCCCAGTGGAGACAATGGCATTGGCCCAGGCCGATCAATTCAATCCGAGAGCCGAGCGCGGCGGCCGCCGCGACGAGGCGCTGACGCGCGACGGCCTGCCCGGCGCGGAAGTCGAACTCACCTTCGACAACAACCAGACCGCCAGCCTGGTCTTCGGTCATTACGACCAGAACCTGGCGCATCTGGAGCGGCGTCTCGGCGTCGTCGTCGCCCCGAACGGCAACCATGTCACCATCAAGGGCCCGCGCGAGACCGCCGAGCAGGCGAGCCGCGTCTTGCGCACGCTCTATGCCCGCGCCAAGACCGGCGCCGCCGTCAATCTCGGCGAGGTCGACGGCGCGATCGAAGAGAGCAATGCGCAGCGCTCGCTCTTCCCCTCCGACAATGCCGGCAAGGCCGCCTTCGACGCGATCGTCACACGCAAGCGCGGCCCGGTCCGGGCCCGCAATGCAGCGCAGGACGCATACCTCCGCCAGCTCAAGCGCCATGAACTCGTCCTTGCCGAAGGCCCGGCCGGCACCGGCAAGACCTGGCTCGCGGTCGGCCATGCCGTCTCGCTGATCGAGCAGGGCGTGGTCGAGCGCATGGTGCTGTCGCGCCCGGCGGTCGAGGCCGGCGAGCGCCTGGGCTTCCTGCCCGGCGACATGCGCGAGAAGGTCGATCCGTATCTGCGGCCGATCTACGACGCGCTCAACGACTTCATGGAGGCGCGCCATGTCGAGCGCGCTTTGCAGACCGGCATGATCGAGATCGCGCCGCTCGCCTTCATGCGCGGGCGAACGCTGAGCAATGCCGTGGTCCTGCTCGACGAAGCGCAGAACGCCACCTCCGTGCAGATGAAGATGTTCCTCACTCGCCTGGGCGAGGGCTCGCGCATGATCATTACCGGCGACCCCTCGCAGATCGACCTGCCGCCGGGCCAGCGCTCCGGCCTAGTCGAGGCGGTCCGGCTGCTCTCGGGCGTCGAGGGCGTCGGCCATGCCCGCTTCGAGGAGGGCGACGTCGTCCGCCACGCGCTCGTGCGCCGCATCGTCATGGCCTATGAGGACGCCTCGCGAAAGGAGCGCGACGAGCGCGAGGCGCGGCTTGCCGCCCTGCCGGCGCCGGATCAGCCGGTCGAGGGCGATGCCGACGGGCTAAAGCGCATGCTGTCGCGGGAGCGGCCGCGATGACCGACCGACCTCGTTCGCGGCGCCCAGCGCCGCGAACCGAAACTCCGGAGCCCGACCCAAGCGGGCCCACGCTCGATATCCGCATACAATCGCGGAAATGGCGCGAGATCGAGGATTTGCGACCGCGCATCCTCGCCGCCGTCGACGCCGGACTGGCGCTGGCGCCTGTCAAGCCGCTGCCCGGCGCCGAGCTCAGCCTGCTGCTCACCGACGACAAGCGCATTCGCATCGTCAACCGCGACTGGCGCGGCTTCGACAAGGCGACCAATGTCCTGTCCTTCCCGGCCGCGCCGCCCGAGAAGATCGGCTTGAGCCCGGTCGTCGGCGATATCGTGCTCGCCTTCGAGACAATCGTCCGGGAGGCGCAGGCCGAAGAGAAATCCGTCGGCGATCATCTCAGCCATCTCGTGATCCACGGCCTGCTGCACCTCGTCGGCGAGGATCACGAGACCGAGGACCAGGCGCAGCGCATGGAAGCGCTGGAGACCGCGGCGCTCGCCCGGCTCGGCATCGCCGATCCCTATGCCGGCTCGGAGCCGGAACCCATGCAGCCCCGCCCCGCGGCCAAGACCAAGAAGCCCCAGCCAGCGTCATGAGCGACGACACACGAGCTACCTCATCGTCGGAACCATCAGGCCGCGGCCTGTCGCACTGGCTCGGCCAGTTCCTCGACCGGCTCGGCCTGCGCCATGGCGGCTCGATCCGCGAGGACATCACCGAGGCGCTGGCGCAGGATGGCGGCGGGGTCACCGACCTTTCCCCGCAAGAGCGGGCGATGCTCTCAAACGTATTGAGCCTGCGCGAGCGCCGCGTCGCCGACGTGATGGTGCCGCGCGCCGACGTCATCGCGGTCTCCTCGGAGGCGACGCTCGGCGACCTGCTCGCCCTGTTTCGCACCGCCGGCCATTCGCGCCTGCCTGTTTATGGCGAATCGCTCGACGATCCCCGCGGCATGATCCACATCCGCGACTTCCTCGACTTCATCGCCGCCCGGGCCAAGCCGGGCCGGAAGCTGCGCGGCGAAAGCGAGGCTGGTGCCGGGCCGAGCCTTGGCGCCATCGACCTCTCGATGACGCTGGCCCAATCCAAGATTCTGCGGCCGGTGCTCTATGTGCCGCCCTCCATGCCGGCGGTCGACCTTCTCGTCCGGATGCAGGCGACGCGCACCCATATCGCCCTGGTGATCGACGAATATGGCGGCACCGATGGGCTGATCTCAATCGAGGACCTGGTCGAGATCGTCGTCGGCGACATCGAGGACGAGCATGATCTCGACGAAGCCCCTGCGATCGCTCCAGCCGGCGAGAACCGCTATATCGCCGATGCCCGCGCCACGCTCGACGAGTTGAAGGAAGCCACGGGAATCGACCTGTCGAGCGCCGAGGTCGCCGAGGAGGTCGATACGCTCGGCGGGCTGATCGTGACGCTGGCCGGCCGGGTGCCGGTGCGCGGCGAATTGATCAAGGGGCCGGAGGACCTCGAATTCGAGGTGCTCGACGCCGATCCGCGCCGGGTGAAGCGCCTGCGCATCCATCGCCGCGTTCCCGCAGTGGCCGAGCAGCCGCCAGCCGCGCCGGACGCCGCATGACCAAGCTGTCGGTGCTGGCCGACCGCGTCATCCTCGCTTGGGGCTGGCCGCGCCGGCTGATCGCTCTCTTGTGTGGCGCGAGCGGGGCGCTGGCGCTGGCGCCGCTCGACCTGTGGCCTCTGATGATCGTGCCGATGACCGTCGCGGTCTGGCTGATCGACGGCTCGGTCGCGGAAACCCGGCGCGGGCGCCTCTGGGCGGCTGCGAGCGCCGGCTGGTGGTGGGGCTTCGGCTATCATCTCGCCGGTTTGTGGTGGCTCGGCGCCGCCTTCCTGGTCGAGGCCGACAAGTTCGCCTGGGCGATGCCGCTCGGCGTCGTCGCGCTGCCCGCCTTCCTCGCCGTTTTCCCGGCCGCAGGCTTTGCCCTGGCGCGGGCGATCTGGCCCATGGGAGCAGGGCGCATTCTCGTCCTGGCCGCGGCGCTGGCACTGAGCGAATGGCTGCGCGGCCATGTCCTCACCGGCTTTCCCTGGAACATCTACGGCATGATGCTGGCCGCACCGAGCTGGCTGGCCCAGAGCGCCAGCCTGATCGGGCTCTATGGGCTGACCGCACTCGCGGTCGCGATCGGCGCCGCACCGGCCGTGCTATGCACTGGCGAAACCGATGCGGAACGCTGGCGGACACCCGTGTTCGCCGCCCTTCTGCTGGCGGGCATGGCCGGCTTCGGCGCCTGGCGCGTGCCGGCCGATCCGGTTCCGGCGGTGAATGGGGTCAAATTGCGGCTGATGCAGCCGAACCTGCCGCAGGACGCCAAGTTCAGCCCACGCAACAGCGAGATGATCCTGTCGCACTACCTGACGCTGAGCGATCGGGCGACCGGCCCGGCGACCTCAGGCGTGCAGGATGTGACCCATCTGATCTGGCCGGAATCAGCCTTCCCCTTCCTGCTCGGGCGCACGCCGCAGGCGCTGGCGCGGATCGCCGCCCTGCTGCCGCCAAACACGACGCTGATCACCGGCGCCGCACGCGCCGGCGAGACGCTGCCCGGCGAGAGCCGGCCGCCGATCTACAATTCGGTCCAAGTCGTCAACGACGAGGGCGTGATCACCGGCAGCTACGACAAGGTCCATCTCGTTCCCTTCGGCGAATACCTGCCGCCCTTTCTCGATCGGCTGATCCGCGCCGTCGGCCTGTCGGAGTTCGTCTCGGTTCCCGGCGGTTTCGATTCGGGCAATCGACGTACCCCCCTGCCGATCCGCGGCCTGCCGCCCGCGGCGGCGCTGATCTGCTACGAGGTGATCTTCCCGGGTGCGGCGATCCCGAGCGGCCCTCGGCCGGGCTTCATGCTGAACCTCACCAATGACGGCTGGTTCGGCCAGACCAGCGGTCCCTACCAGCACCTCGCCCAAGCGCGCCTGCGTGCGATCGAGGAAGGCCTGCCGCTGGTGCGCGTCGCCAATACCGGCATCTCGGGGGTCGTCGACCATTACGGTCGAATCCGTGCGGCGCTGCCGCTCGGCGAAACGGGCGTGCTCGACACGACGCTCCCCCGCGCCGGTGCGGAGACGCCCTATTCCCGCTTCGGCGACCTTTTCTTTGCGGGTGTAGTTGCCAGCCTATTGCTCGCTGGAGTAATGATGCGACAACGGTGATCCCATTTGGAACTTTCTTACGGGGCGACCGCCAAACAGCCGGTTGGACCGGGCCTTCGGGCCGTCGACGGTCTGAACGGAAAGAAAAAGGGGACCGGCCAACATGCTGAAAAAAGTACCAAACCCGATAGATCGTCATGTCGGCAGCCGTGTCCGCATGCGCCGCATGCTCGCCGGCGTCAGCCAGGAGAAACTGGGCGAGGCACTCGGCCTCACCTTCCAGCAGGTCCAGAAATACGAGAAGGGCACCAATCGGATCAGCGCGAGCCGCCTGCAGCAGATTTCCAAGATGCTGGGCGTGCCCGTCGCCTTCTTCTTCGACGGCGCCCCGACCGACGACACGCTCGGGAACGGCTTCGCCGAAGCACCGGCCACGACCTATGTCGCCGACTTCCTCGCCACGAGCGAAGGCGTGCAACTGACCAAGGCATTCGTCCGGATCAAGAGCCCGCGCGTGCGCCGCCGCATCGTCGATCTCGTCGAGTCGCTCGGCGACGCCCCGATCGATACCATCGAGCAGTGATTTACTGAATCGCCGGCCTCGCGCGCGGGCCATCGTCTTTCCGGGACTTCGCGCGGCGAAGGGTCCGGAAAGACAGTGCGATTCCCTGGATGGCGTTGGCTCAGTGCAGAGCCGGCGCCACGTCCTGGGTCAGCACGAGCGTGCTCCGGTTGAGCCGCTGCAACTGCGGGCTGGGATTCACCAACAGGAAGTCCCTGAGCTTCACCTGGTCAGGCTCCGACATGGAGAGAATCTGGATCGCGAGCCAGAGTTCATCCGGCAGGTCCATGCGATAGGCGACATCCACCAATTCCTGGTGCACCGGCTGGTTGCGCAAGAGGTTGGTGAGCAGGCCCAGCGCATATTCGATCTTGTCCCGGCTGCTGCCGGTATCATGCTGGCTAGCCATGCGAGATCCTCCGCTCGCCCGGGGCCCTGCTTGCAGCGCGGCGCGGCAGGATGACGGGCCCTTCGATATCCTTGAAGGCGAGAGTGCGGCGATAAGCTCTCTCACTCACGGTGATGATCGTGCCAACGCAGTTCATGCCGTCGATCATCGTCGGCAGGCCGAGCGGACGGACCTCCCAGCCCAGCTCCAGAAAGCGCGGCATCCACCAGGTTTCCATCACGACGGTGATCGCCGCGATGTTCTGGGCCAGACAATGCTCGAACATGCCGGCCAGGACCGTATGCAGGACTTTGCTGTCGCTGCCACGCCGCTCCGGAACGACGAAGATCCGCGTCCATTCGACAATGTCGCTGCCGCGCTGGATGCCGCGAACATCGGCCAGGAACGGGAAAACGTCCGACATCAAATGGGGAGATGTCGTCGGAACAAGCCGCGTGCCGCCGATCACACGCCCGTTTTCGAGCGCCAGCAGATAGCTTGCATCCTCATTGTCGAACTGATCGACCTCGCGACCATCGGGTCGCTCGAGTGCCATCCATTTTCGCTCGCCGACATAGATCTGGTGCCGGATCCGGAAATGCTGCTCCAGTTCGGCGCCGTAGAGGTGCCGGTTTTCGGCATCGATAACATGAATCATCGCCGCTTCCCCCCTCGCTCAACGGAGGAAAGCTGGCTCCTTTCGGGTTTCATGGATATTCCGGAATTCCGGAAGATGCGGTCGATTTCGGTCGCCTTCGAACGGCTGTTCCTAGCGCAGAAGGATCCGGCCTCGACGGGACACGCACGGAGAGGTTGGCACGCGATGCGATGCCGCAGTCGGTGGTTTCACTCACCGCAACCGGCATGGCGGCCCTTGTTCCAAGGCCGCTGACATCTCTTCTAGAGCCATTTCGCAATTCCTCGAATCGCGTAAATGTCCTAGGTCCTTGTTTTATCGGATTCGCTCCAAGCGAACCGGCATCCACTTCGCTCGAAAATGCTCTAGATGCTGATCTCGCCGCGGCGATAGGCCTCGATGACCGTCCGCGTGCGGCCTCTGACGCCGAGCTTCCTGGCGGCGTTCTCGAAATGCGCCTCCGCCGTCCCAGCCGCTACGCCCAGGCGCTCCGCCACGCCTTCGGTCGTCTTGCCGATCGCGAACCAGGTCAGAACTTCGCGCTCGCGCACAGTGAGGACATGTTCACGGCGAACCGGCCGCAAACAATCGGCCGCCTTGCCATGGGCATAGATCGACATGAGGTGGATGGCCGAGCGGGCCTGGCGCGACAGGTCCGGCCGGTCGCCGGCCATGGTGACCACCGCCTGGAAACCCGACTCGCCATGAATCGGCACGCAGAAGCCGTCGATCATGGCGAAATCGCGGGCCCGGTGCATCACCTCGCGCTGTCGGGCGGAGGCATTGTCGTCGCTGTAGACATCGGCCCAGGCGAAAGGATCGATCGTCGTCTTGCAGTGAGCCGCGATCGGATCCCAGTCCGAGAACGACTTCTCCAGATAAAGTTCGAACCAGCCCGGCGGCCAGCCGTTCAGGAGCACGAGCGGGTCGATCCGATCACCGATCTCCGGCAGCCCGGTAACCAGGAAGGCATGGAAGCCGTAACTCGCGAGCTGGTCGCGCAGGGCAGTGATAATGGCGGTCGGATCGGAGAGCGCGCTCAGCCGATCGATGAACTCGAGCGCGTCGCGTCCCGCATTGAAATGTCGTCCCGACATGTCGCCTTCCCTGACCGCGCCAGTTTCGACGCGGAGCGGTCAAGAATCAACGCATACCAATGCACACTAATCCATTCTTCCTTGCCGCCGCAGGTAGACGAAAGACTCGAAGTGCGGTTCAGTGCGACGCGAGGTGAGCGGCCCATGCTGAAGAAACTCCCGAATCCGATCGATCGCCACGTCGGCAGCCGCGTACGAATGCAGCGCATGCTGGCTGGTATCAGTCAGGAGAAACTCGGCGAAGCGCTCGGACTGACCTTCCAGCAGGTTCAGAAATACGAGAAGGGCACCAATAGAATCAGTGCCAGCCGCCTGCAGCAGATCGCCAAGATGCTGGGCGTCCCCGTTGCCTTCTTCTTCGAAGGCGCGCCGGCTGGCGAAGCCGTCACCGGCGGCTTCACCGACGCGACAGCGACGGCCTATGTCGCCGACTTTCTCGCAACCAGCGAGGGTGTGCAGTTATCGAAGGCATTCGTGCGGATCAAGAGCTCGCGGGTGCGTCGACGGGTCATCGATCTCGTTGAAGCCCTAGCCGACGAACCCAGCGAAACCGCCTGATTTCCGCTCGCAAACGTTCGAATTAACGAACGATCTATCGGCGGAACGGATTTCTGGCCTTGACGGCGAACGTTTCCGCTGCAAAAGACGCTGCGCTTTTTTCCGCGCGCAGGCGACCTGCCCGCGCCGCTTTCGCAGCCTGGGAAGGATCCCCGACCGTGTCCCGCCAGAACTATCTCTTCACCAGCGAATCCGTTTCCGAAGGCCATCCCGACAAGGTCTGCGACCGGATTTCGGACGAGATCGTCGATCTGTTCTTCAAGGAGGCGATCAAGGCCGGCCATGACCCGGCGCAGGTGCGCGTCGCCGCCGAGACGCTCGCGACCACCAACCGCATCGTCGTCGCCGGCGAGGTCCGCACCCATCTCGACGAGAAGCAGATCAAGTCGAAGGTGAAGTCGGCGGCGCGCAAGGCGGTCCGCGCCATCGGCTACGAGCAGGACGGCTTCCACTGGAAGAAGGCCAAGATCGACGTGCTGCTGCATCCGCAGTCGGCCGACATCGCGATGGGCGTCGACGAAGGCAGCAACAAGGATGTCGGCGCAGGCGATCAGGGCATCATGTTCGGCTATGCCTGCCGCGAGACGCCGGAGCTGATGGCGGCGCCGATCTATTATGCCCACAAGATCCTGGAAGTCCTGGCCAAGGCCCGCCATGCCGGCGAAGGCGCCGCCGCCAAGCTCGGCCCCGACGCCAAGAGCCAGGTCACGGTCAAGTACGAGAACGGCAAGCCGGTCGGCGTCACCCAGATCGTGCTCTCGACCCAGCATCTCGACGAGACGCTGTCTTCGGCCGATGTCCGCAAGATCGTCGAGCCTTATATCCGTCAGACCCTGCCCGATGGCTGGATCTCGAAGGACACCGTCTGGCACGTCAACCCGACCGGCAAGTTCGTGATCGGCGGCCCCGATGGCGACGCCGGCCTGACCGGCCGCAAGATCATCGTCGACACCTATGGCGGCGCGGCGCCCCATGGCGGCGGCGCCTTCTCGGGCAAGGACCCGACCAAGGTCGACCGCTCGGCCGCCTATGCGGCGCGCTATCTCGCGAAGAACGTCGTCGCCGCCAAGCTGGCCGACCGCTGCACGATCCAGCTCTCCTACGCCATCGGCGTCGCCAAGCCGCTGTCGATCTATGTCGATCTGCACGGCACCGGCAAGGTCGACGAGGCCAAGCTCGAGGGCGTGCTCGGCGAGGTCATGGACCTGACGCCGCGCGGCATCCGCACGCATCTGGGCCTTAACAAGCCGATCTACGCCAAGTCGGCGGCCTATGGCCATTTCGGCCGCAAGGCCGGCCGGGACGGCAGCTTCTCCTGGGAGAAGACCGATCTGGTCGATGCCCTGAAGAAGGCGGTCGCCTGATCAGCGTCATGATCATCTGAACGAAGGCCGGGGCGCTGCCCCGGCCTTTTTCTTTTCGGGCGCGCGCCGTAAAGGCATCCCCATGACCGACCAGCACGATTCCGAACGGGCCTTCTTCGGCCGCCGCAAGGGCAAGGGCCTGCGCCAGGGCCAGGCCGAGCGCATCGCCGAGACCTTGCCGGCGCTGCGCCTGCCCGAGGGCGCGATCGCGGATCTGAAAACGCTTTTCCCCATCCCGGTCGAGGCGGTCAGGCTCGAAATCGGCTTCGGCGGCGGCGAGCATCTGCTGGCGCGCATGCGCGAGAGCCCGCAGATCGGCTTCATCGGCGTCGAGCCCTTCATCAACGGCATGGCCAAGTTCCTGGCCGTGATCGAGCAGGAAGGCCTGCGCAATATCAGGCTCTGGGACGGCGATGCCGCGCTGCTCCTGCCACAGCTCCCCGCGGGCAGCATCGACGCGGCCGATCTGCTCTATCCGGATCCGTGGCCAAAACGCCGCCAGCGCAAGCGCCGCTTCGTCTCGGAACGGACGCTCGCCCTGCTCGCCAGGGTGCTGCGGCCGGGCGGGCGCTTCCGCTTCGCCAGCGATATCGACGACTATGTCGGCTGGACGTTGGCGCGCCTTCTCGCCTCGCCCGATTTCGACTGGGTCGACGAGAACGCGGACGACTGGCGCCAGCCCTATCCGGGTTGGGTCCGCACCCGCTACGAGGCCAAGGCCGTCAAAGCCGGGCGGGTGCCGAGCTATCTGACTGCGCGCCGTCGCGCATCCTGAGGAAGCCGAGCACGCGCTGCGCCGTCATCGGCGTCAGGTTGCGGAAGCTCTGCTTCGCCCGCTCCAGCACCGGTGCCGACTTGCCATCGCCCTTGCGCAGGCCGATCAGCGCCCTCGCCGTCTCCCACGACCAGCCCATGCCGCGCGCGACCAGCAGGACCGCATCGCGATCGGGCCCGAAGACGATCTGCTCGGTCGCCGGCAGGGTCAGGCGCGCCAAAGTGGCGACGCCGCAGATGGCATGCTCGACCGCGCCGGAGACCGCGTATTGCGCGACCACGGATTCGTCGAGCTTGCCGGCCTCGTCCAGGGCCTTGACGTCCGCCAGCGCCTTGCCGAACCGGCCGAGCTCGTCGCCGATGGTCGTCTGGGCCGAGACGGCTTCGGCACCCCGCTCGACCGCGCCGGCGACGGCACCCATCAGGGACGGCTCCAGCGAGGCTTCGAGCCGGCGGCGAGCCGAGCTCTTGGCGGCGGCGAGCAATTGCTCGGCGAGATCGGCCGGAATGTCGGCGCGGGTGCCGAGCGTCGCCTGCAGGGCGTCGTCCTGGGCGGCACGCATGACGAGCACGCCCATGCCATGGCGGGAGAAGCGCGCGGTCTGGTTGGCCGCGACGGCATGGGTCACGACGCGCCCGCCGCGCAGGATCAGGAAATCGGTGACCGGCTCGCCGAGGCCCGGCCGCTCGGTGATGGCGAGCATGTGATCGCGCCCCTTGGCGGCGGCGATGGCGACGAGGTCATGATCGCCGAGACGGGGCGAAGCGATGAGGACCGGCCGCGCGACCGCGATCTCGTCGAGGGCGAGCTGGCGGACGACGCCGCTCGGCGCATTCGGGACGGGGGCGAGCCGCTCGGCCAGCTCGATGCGCGCCCGCATCTCGATCGCACGAGCCAGGCGCCCGATCACCACGTCGAAAACGCCGACCTGGTCCTCGCCCATATCGTTTGCCGTGGCGAGGAAGAGATCGGTCAGCCGCGACAGGATGACGGCGCGTTCGTCGATCGAGCCGCGTGCCATCGTCGTCTCGAGATCGCGCAGCAGCGCACCGACAGGACTCATCACGCAACCTCACACACAACCATCTCCCCATCCTAGCAACGAAGAATGACCAGCGCGTTAGCGTGATCGTCGAAATCGAGGACAGGCTTGCAAGATCGCGGAAACGGGACTAGATAGCGGCCAACAGCTCTGGTTTCGGTGTATGCCGCCGATCAAGAGCGGGCCCGCCGGCCCGCTCTTTTTTGTTGGCCGAACCCTCCACGAGCCCAAGTCACGCCGGGAGACGGGCGAGCCACACGGATGGTCGAGCAGAACAATCACGATCAGGAGGCGCGGCAAGAAGCGCGGATCGTCGTCGAGAGCGGCGTTGCGGCGCGCGTCGCGGCGATCATCGAGCCCGCGATCGTCGATCTCGGCTACCGGCTGGTGCGCGTGCGCGTCACCGGCCAGAACGGCTGTACCGTCCAGATCATGGCAGAGCTCCCGGACGGCACCATGACCGTCGAGGGCTGCGAGGCGGTGAGCCAGGCGGTGTCGCCGGCGCTAGACGTCGACGATCCGATCCAGGCGGCGTATCATCTTGAGGTGTCGTCGCCGGGCATCGACCGGCCGCTGGTCCGACCCAGCGATTTCGCGCGCTGGGCCGGTCACCTGACCAAGATCGAGACCAGCGAGCCCTTCGCCGGGCGCAAGCGGTTCCGCGGCATCTTGCGTGGCGCCGATGGGACCGACGCTCTGCTGTCGCGTGACGACGCAAAGGCGGACGAGGATCGCGACGTCGCGATCCCGATGCGCCTGATCGCCGAGGCGCGGCTGGTGCTGACCGATGCGCTGGTCACCGAATCGCTCCGGCGCGGCAAGTCCGGTCTGCCGCCGGAAATGCCGCCCGCCGACGAGATCGCCCAGCCCGCGCCCGGGCGCGGCAAGTCGCTCGGCCCCCGTGATCCCAAGGCCCGCAAGCCGGGCAAGGGTCATAAGGGGCCGGTGCAGAACACAGAAGAAGAGGAGTGAGCGCCATGGCCGTCAGCGCCAACCGGCTCGAGCTGTTGCAGATCGCCGACGCCGTCGCCCGCGAAAAGTCGATCGACCGGCAGATCGTGATCGACGCGATGCAGGACGCGATCGCCAAGGCGGCGCGCTCGCGCTACGGCGCCGAGACCGACGTCCATGCCGAGATCAACCCGAAATCGGGTGAGCTTCGGCTGGCGCGCCATCTCCAGGTGGTCGACCTCGTCGAGAACGGCGCCGTCGAGATCACCGTCGACGAGGCCAAGCGCCACAACCCGGCCGCTCAGGTCGGCGACGTCATCGCCGATCCGCTGCCGCCCTTCGATTTCGGCCGTATCGCGGCCCAGTCGGCCAAGCAGGTCATCGTGCAGAAGGTGCGCGAGGCCGAGCGCGACCGGCAATATGACGAATACAAGGACCGCATCGGCGAGATCGTCAACGGCGCGGTCAAACGCGTCGAATACGGCAACGTCTTCGTCGACCTCGGCCGCGGCGAGGCGATCATCCGCCGCGACGAGATGATCCCGCGCGAGACCTTCAAGGTCGGCGACCGCGCCCGCGCCTATGTCTACGACGTGCGCCGCGAGCCGCGCGGCCCGCAGATCTTCCTGTCGCGCACCCATCCCCAGTTCATGGCCAAGCTGTTCGGTCAGGAAGTGCCGGAGATCTATGACGGGATCGTCGAGGTGAAGGCCGTCGCCCGCGATCCGGGCTCGCGCGCCAAGATCGCGGTGATCTCGCGCGATTCCTCGATCGATCCGGTCGGTGCCTGCGTCGGCATGCGCGGCTCGCGCGTGCAGGCCGTGGTCGGCGAGCTCCAGGGCGAGAAGATCGACATTATCCCGTGGTCGCCGGATGTCGCGACCTTCGTCGTCAACGCCCTGCAGCCGGCCGAGGTCGCCAAGGTCGTGCTCGACGAGGAAGCCGACAAGATCGAGGTCGTGGTGCCGGACGAGCAGCTCTCGCTCGCCATCGGCCGCCGCGGCCAGAATGTCCGTCTGGCCTCGCAGCTCACCGGCTGGGACATCGACATCCTGACCGAGCAGGAAGAATCGGAGCGCCGCCAGAAGGAGTTCGTGCAGCGCACCGAGCTGTTCATGAACGCCCTCAACGTCGACGAGACCGTCGGCCAGCTCCTCGCCTCGGAAGGCTTCCGCTCGGTCGAGGAGGTCGCCTATGTCGAGCCGAGCGAGCTCTCGTCGATCGAGGGCTTCGACGAGGACACCGCCGCCGAGATTCAGAGCCGCGCCCAGGAGCATCTGGCCGCGGTCGAGGCCGAGCTCGACGACAAGCGCAAGGCGCTCGGCGTCGAGGACGAGCTGCGCGAGGTCGAAGGCGTCACCACCGCGATGATGGTCGCGCTCGGCGAAAACGACGTGAAGAGCGTCGAGGACCTCGCCGGCTGCGCCACCGACGACCTGGTCGGCTGGACCGAGCGCAAGGATGGCGAGACCACCCGTCATTCCGGCTATCTCGACGGCTTCGACCTGTCGCGCCAGGATGCCGAGGCGATCGTGATGGCGGCCCGCGTCAAGGCGGGCTGGATCGAGGCGCCGGAGCCGGAAGCCGAGGCCGAGGCCGAAGCCGAGGAGTCGCAGGCCTGAGTTCGGAGCCGCGCAAGATGAGCCGGCGCGCCGAGCGCGAGGGTCCCGAGCGGACCTGCGTGGTGACGCGCCAGGGCCGGGCGCCGGAGGACCTGGTCCGCTTCGTGGTCGGCCCCGGCGAGGTGCTGGTGCCGGACATCCGGCGCAAGCTGCCGGGGCGCGGGGTCTGGGTTTCGCTCAGTGCTGACGCGGTCCGCGAGGCGGTGAAGCGGCGCGCTTTCGAGCGCTCGCTGAAGACGAAGGTCACGGTGTCGCCGGAGCTTCCGGCCGAGGTCGACGCCCTGCTGGCGCGGGACGCGGTCCAGGCGCTGGCGATGGCGAACAAGGCCGGACTGGTCGTCAGCGGCTTCGCCAAGGTCGAGGCGCTTGCACAGGCCGGGCGCGCGGCGGCGGTGATCGCCGCCAGCGACGGCGCCGAGGACGGCAAACGCAAGATCGGCCAGGCGCTGCGGCGGGCGCCTATGCCGAAAGAGATACCGGTCGTGACGAATTTCGCCGCGGCTGAACTGGAACTGGCGCTGGGGCGTGAGCATGTGATACATGCAGCGCTTGCTCCGGGTCCGGCGACTGAGGGTTTCCTCGCGCGCTGGCGTCGGCTCATCCGTTTTCGGATGAACGATGCTGGCGAGACGGCGTTCATCGACCCGGCTGAATCCGACTTACGCGACCAGACGAAGACCGAACCGGCAGGACCGACAGCGGAATGAGTGATACCAAGACCCCCGGCGACAAGACCTTGAGCGTGACGCCTCCCAAGACGTTGTCGCTGAAGCGCCCTGTCGAACAGAGCACGGTTCGGCAGAGCTTCTCGCATGGGCGTTCGAAGCAGGTCGTCGTCGAGGTCAAGCGCCGCGTCGCCCACGAACCCGCCGCGGCGCCCGTAGCGCCCCGCCCGCCCCAGGCACCGCAAGCCCCTGCAGCGCCGCAGGCTCCCCGGCCGCCGCAGCCAGCGCCAGCGGCCAACCGGCCGTCGGGCGGCATGCTCTTGCGGACGCTCTCGGATGACGAGAAGGATGCGCGCCAGCGCGCCCTCTCCGACGCCCGCGCGACCGAGGCCGAGGCTCGCGCCCGCGCCGAGGAGGAGGCACGCCAGCGCGCCGCCCGCGAAGCTCGCGAGCGGGCGGAGCGCGAGGCTGCCCAGGCCCGCCAGCGCGAAGAGGAAGACCGTCGCCGTCAGGAGGACGAGCATAAGCGCCGCGCCGAGAGCGCCGCACGCCAGCGCATGAGCGAGGAGACCGCCCCGCCGCGTCCGGCCGCGCCGCCGCGCGAGGCCGCGCCGACAGGCTCGACGCAGCAGCAACCTTACGCCCAGCAGCCGCGCCCAACGCCGTCAGGCCCGCGCGATTCGCGCGATTATGGTTCGCCGCGCCCTCCGGCGCGCGATGTCGGCGCCCGTCCGCCGCGGCTCGATTTCCGTCCACCGCGCTCGGATGCGCCACGCGGCCCCCGCCCTGACCCGAATGCGACCGCCGAGCCAGTCGTCGCCCGGCCGACCCGCCAGGCGCCATCCGCCGGCGCCCCGCGCAGCCGTCCCGATGATGGCGATGCGCGTCCCGCCTTCCGCCGTCCCGGCGGAGCGCCTGGCGCTCCCCGCGGCGCACCGGCTCCGGCTCCGAAAACTCCGAAGGTCGGCGAGAAGCCGCGTGGCCGCCTGACGCTGTCGACCGCCACCGGCGGAGACGACGAGCGGACCCGCTCGCTCGCCTCCTTCCGCCGCCGCGTGCAGCGCATGACCGGTCATCGCGCCTCGGATGTCGCCAAGGAGCGCGTGATGCGCGAGGTGATCATCCCGGAGACGATTACCATCCAGGAACTCGCCAACCGCATGACCGAGCGCGGCGTCGACGTCATCCGCCTGCTGATGAAGCAGGGCGCGATGCACAAGATCACCGACGTGATCGACGCCGACACCGCCCAGCTCGTCGCCGAGGAAATGGGCCATACCGTCAAGCGCGTCGCCGAATCGGACGTCGAGGAGGGCCTGTTCGACACGCCGGACACCGACGAGACCCTGGTCTCGCGGCCCCCGGTCGTGACGATCATGGGCCATGTCGACCACGGCAAGACCTCGCTGCTCGACGCGATCCGCAAGACCCATGTCGTTTCCGGCGAAGCCGGTGGCATCACCCAGCATATCGGCGCCTATCAGGTGACGACGCCGGCGGGCGCCAAGGTGACCTTCATCGACACGCCCGGCCACGCCGCCTTCACGGCGATGCGTGCCCGCGGCGCCAAGGTGACGGACATTGTCGTGCTGGTGGTGGCGGCCGATGACGGCGTGATGCCGCAGACGGTCGAGGCCATCAACCACGCCAAGGCGGCGAAGGTGCCGCTGATCGTGGCGATCAACAAGATCGACAAGTCCGACGCCAATCCGGACCGGGTCCGCTCCGAGCTGCTGCAATATGAGATCCAGGTCGAGTCGCTCGGTGGCGAGACGCTGGAAATCGAGGTCTCGGCCAAGACCGGGCAGGGTCTGGACACGCTGCTCGACGCCATCGCGCTGCAGGCCGAAGTGCTCGACCTCAAGGCCAACCCCGACCGTGCCGCCGAAGGCACCGTGATCGAGGCCAAGCTCGACCGTGGCCGTGGGCCGGTTGCGACCGTCCTCGTCCAGCGCGGCACCCTGCGCACTGGCGACATCGTCGTCGCCGGCGCCGAATGGGGCCGCGTCCGCGCGCTGATCTCCGACACCGGCGCCCAGATCAAGGAAGCGGCGCCGTCGCTTCCGGTCGAGGTGCTCGGCTTCAACGGTACGCCAGAAGCCGGCGACCGCGTCGCGGTCGTCGAGTCGGAAGCGCGCGCGAGAGAGATCACCGACTACCGCGAGCGCCAGAAGCGCGACCGTCTCGCTGCCCGTGGCGCAGGCTCGGGCGCCGGCCGCTCGCTGGCCGAGATGATGCGCGAGCTCAAGGAAGGCGCCGGCCGCAAGGAATTCCCGCTCGTCGTCAAGGGCGACGTGCAGGGCTCGGTCGAGGCCATCGTCGGGTCGCTCGAGAAGGTTGGCAACGACGAGGTGCGCGCCCGCGTGCTCTCGTCCGGCGTCGGCGCGATCACCGAATCCGACGTCACCTTGGCTCAGGCCTCTGGCGCTGTGGTGATCGGCTTCAACGTCCGCGCCCACAAGGAAGCGCGCGAGGCGGCCGAACGGGCCGGCGTCGAGATCCGCTATTACAGCATCATCTACAACTTGATGGATGATGTGAAGGATGCGATGTCGGGCCTGCTGGCGCCGACCTTGCGCGAGACCATGCTCGGCAACGCGCAGATCCTCGAGATCTTCAACGTCTCGAAGGTCGGCAAGATCGCCGGCTGCCGCGTCACCGACGGCACGATCGAGCGCGGCGCCAATGTCCGCCTGATCCGGGACGGCGTCGTGGTCCACGAGGGCAAGCTCGCCCAGCTCAAGCGCTTCAAGGACGACGCCAAGGAAGTGGTCGCCGGCCAGGAATGCGGCATGTCCTTCGAGAACTACCAGGACATGCGCCAGGGCGATGTGATCGAGTGCTTCCGCGTCGAGGAGATCAAGCGCAGCCTCTGACCGGCGCGCTTCCTCCCGGATACCAACAAATGGCCGGGCTTTCGCCCGGCCATGACGTTTCAAACCCGTCCGTCCGGTCCGATCCCGGAGAACGAGAACCATGGCGAAGCGCGTCCCTATCCCGTTTTCAGCAGGCTCGGTCTTGCTCGTCGGCTTATGGCTGGTCGCGCAGATCACGCCCGTGCTGGCTGAAGTTTGCGACAAGGTCGTCGGCGAGGGATGGACACCAGACCAGGGTCCGGCAGGATTTTCGCTGCAAGCCAAGCTGTTTTGGTTTGCTGGACTGGGTGTAATCGCGATCTTGGCGAAACGCTCTTGGCTTTCAGGGGTTCTTTGCTGCCTCGCGATGCTTGGTCTGGTGCTTCTTTGGTTTGAAGATCCGGGAGAACCGATCTGGCAAGCCGCGATGCGAGAAGGCTGTGTTCGCCCGACCACGCTAGCGGATGTGATTCTGCAATCCATTGCTGTTGCTACTTTTGCCGCCCTTACGCTGTTCCAAGAGCGATTGGGGTCGGCTCCGACAAACAAGGCTGACGCCAATGGCTAAGGCAGTAAAATCAACCGGCCCCTCGCAGCGCCAACTCCGCGTCGGCGAACTGATCCGGCATGCGCTGGCTGAGATGCTGGCGCGCGGCGACATCCATGACGATGTGCTGGCTAAGCACGTGATCACCGTGCCGGAGGTCCGGCTCTCGCCCGATCTCAAGCTCGCGACCTGCTACATCATGCCGCTCGGCGGGCAGGACATCGCGCCGGTGCTGAAGGCGCTCGACGCCAACAAGCGCCATATCCGCGGCGAGATCGCCCATCGGGTGAACCTGAAATACGCCCCGGATGTCCGCTTCCGCCAGGATGAGAGCTTCGACGAGGCCGCCAGGATCGACGCCCTGCTCGATTCCGACGCCGTGCGCCGCGATACCGACCGCAAGCCGCTGCGCATCGACCAGGACTTTGACGAGCAAGACAAGACCCATGACGACGACTGACGATAACCGCCCGGCAGAGGCGGATGGCGGCCGGCCGCCGCGCCCGAAGAAGCGCGATGTGCATGGCTGGGTCGTACTCGACAAGCCGGTCGGAATGACCTCGACGCATGCGGTCGCCGTGGTGAAGCGCGCCTATGCCGCCAAGAAGGCCGGCCATGCCGGCACGCTCGATCCGCTCGCCTCCGGCCTGCTGCCGATCGCGCTCGGCGAGGCGACCAAGACGGTCCCTTTCGTGATGGACGGCCGCAAGGCCTATGAGTTCACCGTCGCCTGGGGTTCGCAGACCGATACCGACGACACCGAGGGCAAGGTCGTCGCGACCTCTGAAAAGCGGCCAGACGAAGCTTCGATCGCAGCGCTGCTGCCGCGCTTCACCGGCACGATCCAGCAGGTGCCGCCAAAATTCTCGGCGATCAAGATCGCTGGCGAGCGCGCGTATGATCTCGCGCGCGATGGCGAGGAGGTGACGCTGGAGGCGCGCCCGGTCGAGATCACCGCGCTGCGCATCGTCAGGCATGACGGCCCGACCACGACCTTCGAGGCCGAATGCGGCAAAGGCACCTATGTCCGCGCCATCGCCAGGGATCTCGGCCTGGCGCTCGGCTGCCTCGGCCATGTCGCGCATCTCAGGCGCACCCGCGTCGGTCCGTTCGCAGTGGCGGATGCGGCGACGGTGGAGCAGCTACGCAAAGCCGACGGCGCGGCGGAGGCGCTCCTGCCGGTCTCGGCGGCACTACAGCTGATCCCGGAGATCGTGGTGCATCGCGACGCCGCGCTCCGGCTTAAGCGCGGGCAGAGCGTGCTGCTGCGTGGCCGCGACGCCCCCTTGGAGGCCGATGCCGTCTATGCGGTGAGCGGCGGCGTGCTGATCGCCACCGGCTCGATCATGCAGGGCGAGTTCGTCCCACATCGGGTCTTCAACCTGTAGACGATCCGAAGCCGATAGTGCACGCAAAGGTTTGGGATTGGTTCAGAGTTTGCCCTGAAGCAGCCGAAAACGAGCGGTTTTCAGCTCGTTTAAAATGAAATTTACCAGTTTGCCGACCTCCTTGGCTGCCAGCCTGTCCCGGCAAATCCAAGGAGCCGCTCGTGAAGAAGCTCGCCTCGCTCTGGCTACCCATTTCGAACCGGCTCGCCATTCTCGGAGTCGTCATCGTCGCCGCTGCAGTGGCTGCTTCGATCATCCTGTCGATCCGCGCCGCCGACAGCGCTATGCGCGAGCGGGCGCAGGCCAGCCTTATCGTCAACAGCAACCTGCTGCGTGACGTCCTGACATCGAAGGGCGAACCGCGGCTCGACGGCGACAAGCTCTATTTCGGCTCCGAGCTGGTGAACGGCAACTTCGCCGCGGTCGACAAGGTCAAGGCGCTCTCCGGCGGCACCGCCACCGTGTTCATGGGCGACACCCGCGTCTCGACCAATGTGCAGAAGCCGGATGGCTCGCGCGCGGTCGGAACCAAGCTCGCGCAAGGCCCCGCCTATGATGCCGTCTTCAAGGAGCGCAGGACCTATTCCGGCGCCGCCGACATTCTCGGCGTGCCCTATTTCACGATCTATGAGCCGATCATTCAGAAGTCGAACAATGCGGTGATCGGCATCCTTTATGTCGGGATCAAGCAGGCGGATTTCCTCACCGTCATCGACGAGATGATCCGCAACAACGTCATCGCCGGCCTCTTGATCGCCCTGGTCGGCGGGGCGCTGCTGTTCTGGCTGACGCGCCGGATGCTGAAGCCGCTCGGCCAGCTCAAGGTCTCGATGCTGAAGCTCGCCGCCGGCGATCTCGCGAGCGAACCGCCCAAGATGCGCAGCGGCGACGAGGTCGCGGCGATGGCCGAGGCCGTCGCTGTCCTGCGCGAAGCTGCGATCGAGAAGGCGCGGCTGGAGACCGAGGCGGCCGAGCAGTCCGAGCGTAGCGACGCCGAACGCCGCAGCAACCAGGCCGAGCGCGAACGCACGGCCGAGCAACAGCGCGAGCACGCGCGCCAGCAGGAAGCGATCGTCCGCGCCCTCGCCGCTGGTCTGGAGCGTCTCGCCCAGGCCGATCTTACCTGTCGGCTCGAAGACGCTTTTCCGGCGGAGTACGAGCAGCTCCGGGCCGATTTCAACGAAGCTGTCGACCGTCTCTCCGCCACGGTCTCGACCATCCAGCTGACCGCTTCGGAGGTCGGCATCGCCGCCCGAGAAATCAACACGGGCGCGGACGACCTTTCGAA
>NZ_JBHSLW010000032.1:0-10866 GCF_042657265.1 Allobosea eneae | reverse complement strand
TTTGCACGTCTGCTTCCATCCCGATCCTCCGTCTCGCCAATCGGAGGATGCTGCCACATACAGCTCATGAACCGCACGAGGGGACCGGCGTGGCGCTTACCGCCGTCGTGATGGCGTTCCCGACGATAGTCCTCAAGAATGCGCCATCCCTTGAGACAGGGCGGGAGATCCGGATAGAGCTGCCGGAATTAGGGCCCGTTGCCCCCGAGCTGCGATGACTATCGTTATTAGGTGCGACGAACCGAAATTGAGATCGTAAGCGTGAAGGTATTTTGCAATAAGCTCAAATGCATAGGCGAGATTGGCTGTCAATCACGGCGTGCGAATTGGCCGAGGTTAAGGCCGGTTTTAGGCTGCCTCTGCCAAATCAATGGATAGCAGCTTGGGAAATTTCTACCCGTATGTTAGGTTAACCTGAGAGCAGACCTGTCAGAAACTTGGCCGGGCGTCACGGCAAATCACTATGAAGAATTGTTTCGTAATTCAGCAAGCGCTTCACGCACGATTTCTCTGGCAGACTGTAGAAACACCAGCGCAACAACGACAGCCACTGCTAGGTCGGGCCAAGCACTTTTGGTCCAAGCCACAAGCCCTGCAGCGGTGATTACAGCAACGTTGTTTAAAGCGTCGTTACGCGAGAACAACCAAATTGCGCGCGCTTGAGCATCGCCTTTCTCGCGAAACCGCGCGAGCACCAATGCGGACACAACGTTTACTGCGAGTGCGGCGATACCTAAACCGCCCATCAGCTCGGCATCAGGAGCGACTGCGTTGAGCGCACGCCATATGGCGGTGCCAATGACACCCAATCCGAGCGCGCCTAGGAAGAGCCCTTGGACCAGCGCCACGCGTGCACGGGCGAGCGCACTCCAAGTGAGCGCCAGCAGTCCAACGAGGGTAATTGAACCATCACCTAGAAAGTCGAGCGAATCGGCTTTGAGCGCTTCCGAGGCGGCCATAAAACCGCCTGCCAGTTCCAAGGAGCCGAACCCAATGTTAAGGACAACAACGATCCACAGAGCCCGCCGATAAGCTGGATCGACGCGAGCGCGCTCTTGATCACCAGTGCAGCCGCATTCATCGTTCATTCTGGCTGCTCCCGAAAGAAACGTGCTGACAGGCAAATAGGCTGATTGCACCTGTGATTGTCTCAACTACGCGGAAGGGGCGAACTTTGCTCCGCGCTACCTCTGTAAGCAGTTTCTCCAGCATGCCTTCTGCGTTTGGTCGCGTGTTGTCGAATCCATCGAGGAGACCTATTATCGAGAAGAGCGCCCGACGCACCGGACCGCGTTGGCGAGCGTAGTCGGTTATGTAAACCCACCCACCAGGTCGTGTGGCCTGAAACATTGCGGTGATCCCGGCGCGCTTCTCGGATATAGGCGCTTGGTGGAAAACAAGGCTTGAGACCACCTTGTCACATGCTGCGAGCCCAAGAGGCGTTGCAGCGTCGCGAGCGAAACCACTCCGCCACTCGACCTCAACCCCGGCAAGCTTGGCTTTATTTACGGCGATAGCTAGGGTCGCTGGGTCCGGATCCATGCCGATCACCCGTGCGCCGGGTTCGCGCAGCTTCAGCATGATCGCGAGCGTGCCCGTGCCGCATCCGACGTCCAGGATGGTCTCACCAGCCTTTGGCGAGATTTTATCCGCGAGCGAGCTACGCCACGCTTTCTCGCGCGTCATGATCGCAAGTATGGTATCATAAAGCGGCGTCAGACGTGAAAATCCAAGTGCAGGAACAAATTTACTTTCAGTAGGGGCGGTATTCATCAGTTTTCCTCAAGCAACGGTCCGCTTAACGCGGCTCCTTTAGCGAATGGTCCTCAGCCTGCGGTGGTGGGGGGCCGGTTCGCGCCTTACGATAGTCGGCCAGTGCGGTCAGAAGCATAAGCCCAACTCCAGCCGAAATGGCGATGTCGGCACCGTTGAACGTCGGCCAGTGCCAGTCGCCCCAATGCAAGTCGATGAAGTCGGTGACGGCGCCCTGCCGCCAGCGATCTTGGGCGTTGCCGAGTGCGCCGCCGGCGATCAGGCCGAGCCCGATCCGCTCCAGCCGGATCTGGCTCCTGAAGGCCCAGACCATAAGCCCGAGCGCGACCGCGAGCTTGAAAGCGGCCAGCAGGCCAGGCCACGCCTCAAGCAGGTCGCGGCCGATCCCAAAGCTGACGCCGTAGTTGAAGCCGAGACGCAGGTTGAGAAACGGCGCGATCTCGATCACGCGCGGCGGCGCCATGACATAGGTCAGGATCAGCCATTTCGAGAGCTGGTCCAGCGCCGCAGCCGCGACCGCCCAGCCCAGGACTTCTCCGATCCGAACTTGCCTCGTCATGACGTCGCATTTTCTGGCATGCGGCGCGTGCCGAGCCAGCGCCTGACGCGTTGCTGGTAGTCGCGATAGGGCTCGCCAAGGGTCTGCGAGAGGACGCGCTCTTCGACGCGGACCTGGAGGACGATGGCGATCAGGAGCGCGATTGTCAGCGCCGCCTGGATCAGGCTGGGCAGCACGATGAAGAGCCCGACGAAGAGCAGCGTCTGTCCGACGAAGACCGGATTGCGCGAGACCGCGAAGGGCCCGGAATCGACGATCGGTCCAAGCTCGCCTTCGGCCGCGCCGATGCGCCAGGACGTGCCCATATGGCGCTGCGACAGGATCGCGACACAGGCGCCGACCACGACGAGAAGATGGCCGAGGACGTCGAGCCAGGGGCCGTTCAGAACCTTTGCCAGCGGGTCGGCCTTGATCGGATTGCCGAAGAGCGACAGCACAAGCGGCCAGATCACCGCGCCGGCGAAGGCAAGCCGGAACAGCATCGCCGGCAGCGCCTGCTTCTCCCGTCCCTTGCCGAAGAGCCAGATCGGCCGTCCCGCCTCCTTGGCGAGGATGACCGACATGGCCAGGAAGCTGATGACGTAGACGGCCGTCATCAGATAGCTGGCGATTTCCATGCTCGTCATATTTCCGGGTCCCTCACGCTGCGCGGCCGGCGTTGAAGCGCAGCAGGCGCAGGGCGTTGGCCGTCACGATCACGGTCGCGCCGGTATCGGCCAGGATCGCGACCCAGAGGCCGGTATAGCCGAACACCGTCGTGACGAGGAACACCGCCTTCAGCCCGAGCGCGATGGCGATGTTGACGCGGATATTGCCCATCGTCGCCCGCGCCAGCCGGATCATCGCCGGCACGTCGCGGACGCGGCTCTTGAGGATGGCGGCATCCGCCGTCTCCAGCGCCACGTCGGTGCCGGAGCCCATCGCGACGCCGATGCTGGCGGCGGCGAGCGCCGGCGCGTCGTTGATGCCGTCGCCGATCATCATGACGGCGCCCTCGGCCGCGAGCGTCTTGACCGCCGCGACCTTGTCCTCCGGCATCAGCTCGGCCTTGTGCTCCATGCCGAGCGATCCCGCGATCGCGCCGCCGGTGCGGGCGTTGTCTCCGGTCAGCATCAGCGAGCGGACGCCCATGGCTTTCAGCTCCGCGACGGCGGCGGCGGCATCCTCTCGCGGCTCGTCGCGCATCGCGATCAGGCCGATCAGAACCCCGTCGGCGATCACGACGGCGACCGTCTTGCCGGCCGCCTCGAGCTGCTCCGCAGCGGATTTGGCGTCGTTGCCGAAGGTGGCGCGCGTCATGGCGTGGCGTGGCGCGCCGACGAAGACCGCAGTTCCGTCCAGCATCCCGGTAACGCCCTGTCCTGGAATCGCCTTGGCCTCGGTCGCGTTCCTGACGAGAACCGCATGCGATTTGGCGCGCTCGATGATGGCCAGCGCCAGTGGGTGGCTGGAGCCGGTCTCGACCGACGCCGCGAGTTCCATCACCTCGGCCTCGGATCGGCCGAACGCGACGACCTCAGTCACGCGTGGACGGCCTTGCGTCAGCGTGCCGGTCTTGTCGAAAGCCACGATGCCGGTCTTTGCGGCTGCCTCGATGACCACGCCCCCCTTCATCAGCAAGCCTTGGCGCGCGCCGGTTGAGAGCGAGGCGGCGATCGAGGCCGGCACGGAGATGACGAGCGCGCAGGGACAGCCGATCAGCAGCAGCGCCAATGCCCGGTAGATCCAGACCGACCATTCGCCGCTCAGCAGCAGCGGCGGGACGATCGCGACCAGAACTGCCAAGCCGACGATCGCCGGCATGTAGACGCGCGAGAAGCGGTCGATGAAGCGCTCGGTCGGCGCGCGCGCTTCCTGCGCCTCTTCGACCAGCCGGATGATGCGGGCGATCGTGTTGTCTTCGGCCGCCTTGGTGACGCGCACGCGCAAGGCCGCCTCGCTGTTGACGGAGCCGGCGAAGACCGGCTCGCCAACACCCTTCGTCTTCGGCACGGACTCGCCGGTGACCGGGCTCTCGTCGATGCCCGAGACGCCGTCCGTGATCTCGCCATCGGCGGGGATGCGGTCGCCTGGACGCACCAAGACCGTCTGGCCAATCATCAGAGTGGCGGCGTCGACCGTGCGCGTGGCGCCATCCTCCTCGACAATCGCGGTCTTGGGCACGAGATCGCCGAGTGCGCGGATCGAGGCGCGCGCCTTGTCGGCCGCGACGCCTTCCAGCACCTCGCCGACGGCGAAGAGGAAGACGACCAGCGCCGCCTCCTCGGCCGCGCCGATAAACAAGGCGCCGGTGGCCGCGATCGTCATCAGCATTTCGATGGTGAAGGGCATGCCGGCGCTTGCGGCCGCATATGCCTTGCGCGCCACTGGGATGATCCCGATCACGCAGGCGGCGATGAAGGCCCAGTGCGCCGCTGCCGGCCAGACCAGGCTTGAACCCCAGGCCGCGCCGAGCAGCGCACCGGTCGTCAGGACCAGACGGCCCTTGTTGGTCTGATACCAGGACACACCGCCGGGCGTCTTCTCATGGACATGACCTGGCATGCTGTGGCCGGGATCGACCGAGCCTTTGCCCGTCGCTTCGCCCACCGCGACTTTTGCCCCATGGCCGTCGTCATTGTGCGCGTTGTTGTGACCCGTGTGATCATGTCCGCGATGATCGGCGTGGTCGCCACACTGGCTCTCGCCGGACCTCGCGGCTTGCGTCGTCGGCGTAACCACCGAGGCAGTGAAGCCGAGGCTGGCGACGCGCTTCTCGATCACATCGCGCCGTGTCTGCGTCTCGTCGAGCGCAAGGGTCAACGTTTCCGACATCACCGAGAGCTTGACGTCGCTAACGCCCGGCAGGCGCTCGACGGCGCCGCGTATCTTCGCCGCGCAGCTGGCGCAGTCCATGCCGCCGATCTTCCAGCTCAAGGATTGTGGCTCGCGATCGCTTCCCGTCGCGGCCCTCGGTTGCGCCTGCTCGTCGTGATGGCCGCAGCCGCAATCGACTGCCGGCTCCTCAGCCGGTGCCGACTTCGTCGCCAAGGGAGCGGTCGTGTATCCAAGGCTGGCAACACGCTTCTCGACTGCTTCGCGCCGGGTTTGGCTTTCGTCGAGCGCCAGCGTCATGGTTTCGGACATGATCGACAGCTTCACGTCACTGACGCCCGGGAGGCGCTCGACGGCGCCGCGTATCTTCGCCGCGCAGCTCGTGCAGTCCATGCCGCCGACCTTCCAGCTCAGGGTCTTGGGCTCAGCATCCAGGGTGATGGTCATCGTCTTGTCCGCTTGCAGGCGCTGCGAGACATCTTAGATACGATCTCTAGCCACTTGAGGTTCAAGAGGAAAATAGCGATGGACGCAAAGAATCTGGCGCGCGTCATGCCGATCGGTTCACTTTCGGAGCGGACCGGCGTCAAGGTCGAGACGATCCGCTACTACGAGCAGGTCGGCCTGCTGCCGCCGCCCGAGCGCTCGGACGGCAACCAACGCCGCTACGGCCGGGCCCATGTCGAGCGGCTGGCCTTCATCAAGCATGCTCGCGATCTCGGCTTTCCCGTCGATGGCATCCGCGCCCTTCTGCGCCTATCGGACAGCCCCGGCATGGCCTGCGACGAGGCCCACGCAATATCGGTCGCCCATCTTGAAGATGTCCGCCACAAGATCGTCCGTCTGCGCTCGCTGGAGAAGGAGCTGGAGCGCATCGCCGCGACCTGCTCGGGCGGCGTCGCAGCCTGCGACTGCGCGATCATTGAGGCTCTTGCTGATCATAGCAAATCCGAAAAGCATCATAATTACAAATGATGTATTATGAAAATAGTCGCACTTATCCGAAGCAGATTTCAGCGATCTTTATTTTCAATTGCTTTGCCATTGTTATTTGATACTGACTTACCGTTAAGGCGCTCTTTTCGCGCGTCGAAGGCCAGTTCCCGCATCAGCTGCTCTCGCCGCGTTTCCGGATCCGGCATCTTCGCCACGAAATCCCGTACCTTTCTGGCCAGCGCCCGATCGCTTCCCTTCCCGGTCCGCTCAAGCTCCTTGGCATGAGCGAGATACTGAGCCCGAATCCTGGCCTGCCGTTCGCGAGACTTCGCCTCCCAAGGCCGTGAAGTCAGAGCACTACCCTTCGCGACTCGAACGACATCTGCCCGAGCACCTTTGTCGGTCTCGGGAACGACGCCGCGACGTCGCAGCGCCACCACCGTCCCCTTGTCGTGCTTACGCACCTTTCCTCGCGTCCGACGCGGTGTCGCCTCGGCTGAGACGCCGCGTAGCCGAAGCTCGCCGGCGAAGCGCTCGCGCCAGATCGCCAGATCGGCCTTGCGAGGGTTGAGCCGCTTCGCGCTATAGCCCTGCGAGCGAACCGTCAGATGCACATGCGGGTGCTTGTCGTCGAGATGCTGAACGAAGACGTAGTCGTGGTTCGCTCCAAAGGTCTCGATCGCGAACGCACGCACGGCATCCTTTACCGCAATCGGATCGGTTCCGGGCGGCATCGACAGGATGATATTGACCGAGATTGTGCCGTCGCGCCGACGCTTGTTGTCTAACGCCGCATCCTCTGTCCAGCGCGCCTGCAGGTCCTTGAGACCCTCCCGGCCCTGCATGAGCGAGCCTTGCTCGGTCTCCGCCGTCAGCTCGCCGTTGCGCATAATGTATTCCAGATGCGACTTGAGATGCCCGGCGTCTTTCGTGCGGCCGGTAACCTTGACCATCACCTCCGGCGCACGCCCGACGATCCGCTCGAGCCGCGCCCGCATCGCCGGCGTGACGCGCTGCGGCGCGACCGGGTCAGGAACATCCGCCTCGGATACGCGCGGCCGACGCACCGGCGTCTGCCAGACATACGAAATCGGCGGCAGGTCATCCAGCAGCTCCTGGGCCCGCTTCCCGCTCATCATCGGCCCTCCCAGTAGGTGCTGGTCCGATACAGCACGCCCTTCAGTTCTCCCTGAAGCGCTTCCAGCGCCGCGCGGGCCTCTTCCAGGCCGGGCTTGGAGGCACCTGCTTTCACGCCTTCCCCGGTGTTCGCCGCCCGCGCGATCTGGTTGATGTTGCCGCCGATCCGATTCAGCTCACGCGCGATCGTCCGCAGTTCCTCGCGCTCACCATCCGACTGCTGCGCCGGCGCGCCCAGCCGTGACCGCACCAGCGACGTGATCCATTGCGTCCGCGTCATCCCGCGCGCTGACGCCAGCTCTTTGAGCTGATTCATTTCGCTCTCCCGGAAGCGGACCGTCACCTTCTGAGGCGAGCCGACCGCGACTGGCGCGCGCTTCGAATCCGGGGCGCCCACAGCGCTTTCGAGCAACCGGCGGATCAGCGCCGACTTGCCGCCTTCGGTCGCCGCCAGCGCCGCGAACTGCAGCGCCAGATCATCTGAGACCCGCAACGTCAGCGTCGGCATCAAGGCTTCCTCTCACTGCCACGGGACCATCGACGCACTCGACCATTCGCAACGCCAATCTGGCGTAATAATTCGCTGGCGGCAAGCCTATCCTGCACTAGAAACAATGCCAAAGACTCTTAACCATCCACTTCGGTTAACGATTCGAATAGGTGTAACCACTGCCGTATGGGAATCGCCCATAAGGAAGCGCCCCGCAGCGGGTCCGGGCGACCAAACAAGGACGGAGGGAAGCGTGGTTCAAACCACACCGGGGAATTGACAGCAGACGGGCCCGCGCTGCTCAGCCAACCAGCACCGCGTCAATCCGAAGCTCGCGAACAGACACGTCTTCGCTAGTGCCATCATCGAAGGCGACGCGGGCGCTTCCTTGTTCGGCATCCGGCCTTGCGTCGAGAACTAACTGGCCGACCCGCTTGCCGGCGCGCACCCGCACGATGGCAGCGCCCTTTGTGCCCAGAACGGACGGCGCTGTGGCTGAGCCTGCCAATGGTTTCTCGCGAGCCGATGCGCGATCTTTCTCCGACGCTCGGGCATCCTTGGCCCCATCCCCTGCTGCTGTGCCATGCGGTGCGGCGGGCTCAACGGTCGAGCGAACAGCGGACGCAAATTCTCTGGCCTGCGCGTCGGTGAAAGCGCCGTGCTCCTCGACGGCTCGTTCCACGTCGGAAGGTTCCTGCCGCCATGCCTGGTAGAGCTCGTAGACGGCGCGGATCGAACTTGTGGCGAGCTTCTCCTGCAGAAACGTCGGCATTTTCGGCACCGCCGCATAGCGCGACACCCAGTCACGCGGCTTGCCCAGCCGCCGAGCGACCTCTGTCTGCTTCTCACCGGCCTCAAGCCGCGCCGTTACGAAGCGAGCGATCTCGCTGGGCTTCAGATCGTCGCGCTGAATGTTCTCCACCATCTGTGCGTAAGGGCTCGCGTCAGCACCGTCCTGAACGAAGACGGGTGCCTCGACCAGTTCGGCTATCTTCGCCGCACGATAGCGCCGCGCGCCCATCACGATGATGAACCGGTCGGCCTGCACGGAGCGCCTGACCACGATCGGCTGAAGGATGCCGTCGATCCGGATCGACGCAGCAAGCTGCTGCAGTTCGTCTTCCGGAAACTCGCGACGCGGCTGATCGGGATCCTCGTCGATCAGGTCCAGCGCGACCTTGAGCGGCCGGCCATCCGACCCTCCATCCGCGGCGACATCCGCCAGGTCCTTAAAGCTCAGATCAAGCGCCATGCGATCAGCCCATCTGCTCGACGATGCGCGACAGCACGAGACGGATCTCGCGGCCGGCCTCCTGCGCCGAACGTTTCTTGAGTTTCCACACGGGCACACCCTCAGCGACCGCTTCGGCATAGCCGTCGCGCGCGACGATGTGGCCCGGGAAGACGTATTTGCCGGCCTCGCGCAGAAGCTGGTCGAGATGCGTCCGCTGGCGCGGCGACTTCGTGTTGAAGTTCGACGGCAGGAGCCCCAGAAACTTCATGTCCGACCGGCCATAGCGCTTCTGCACGCCGATCACGGTCTGGAGCAGGCCCTTCACGCCCTTCACCGAATAGTCCTCGAGATAGATCGGCGACAGCACATGGCTCGCCGCGACCAGCGCGGCCACGCTGCGCAAGCCCAACGACGGCGGTGTGTCGATGACGCAGACATCGAACGCCGCGCTCACCGAGCGGAGGTTGTCGCGGAACTGCTGGATGCCGGCGGCATCGCCGCGATCGACATCGGTGAGGGAGCTGTCAGAAGCCGCGAGCGTGATCCCGTCTACTCCACCAGTGACTGGAGCACTGCCCTGTCGAAACAGCTCGGCGGCGGTCACCTCGCCTCGATGACGCTTCATCGTATCGGTGGCGTTGCCCTGAGCATCAGCGTCGATCAGCAGCACGCGGCCGCCGGTTTCGGCCAGGTGCCAGGCGAGATGAACGGCCAGCGTCGTCTTGCCAACGCCGCCCTTCTGGTTGTTGATTACGATGGTCTTCATGCAAACGCGACAGAGCCCTGATGTTTTCAATCGGAGCGTGTTCTGGCGGGAGATCGCGGCGATGACGTGACGGGTGTGGTTTAGACCACACCGTTGGCGATAGACCACGGGCCTCTTGGCCTGCGCGCAGCAGAGCAAGCGCAGGCCAGGGCGACATGCGAAAAGCCGGCCCGACGCGCGTGGCGTCAGACCGGCCGTCTCGGATCGTGATGCTCAGAATGGCAGTGCGGCAAGCCCGCCGGCGTGGACTGCAGCCCAGCCCTCGACATCCGCGAAATACCCCGTCTCCGCATCGCTGCGGTCCTGCTCGGTCAGGAATTCAAGCTCGCGCTGCGCTTCGCGCCGCTCGCGCGGTGTCAGGCAGGCGTTGGCCAGCTCGGCCTTGAGTTCGGCAATCTGCTGATCGATCGGCATGGTCATGAGAACCTCCTTCGTCTCGAATGGACGAAGGCGCGCCACGCGTCGGTGGAGACCGGGTCAAGGATCGGCGAAGCCGACCGTCGGAGGCGGCGCGTGGGGGAGCCGAAATGCGCAGCATTTTGGGGGTACCGCGCGTCCTTGAGGCGGGCTCCGCCGGCCGTACCATGGCACGACCAGAGAGCCCCTCCAGTTCACGCGGGAAGCACCAGGGCGGCTGACACGGGGCAAATGGCGCGAAGGCCAAGGTGTGGTTCAAACCAACAAATGCCGAGATGTGATTTGAACCACAAATCACTTGATCGCAGTCTATGCGAGGCGGCGGTTGTCTGAACCACAATCCGCGCGTTGACGGCTCCAGGAGCCGGCTGTGGTTTGAACCAACAGGGGGCTGACGAGGTGAAAAGCCGAGGTGGTTTCCGGCGCGGCCGGGCCGGAGGATTGGCCCCGCCTCGCGGCGGGGCCATCGTGGACTGGGGGCTCAGTTGCGGTTCGGGCGCGACCAGATGAGCTGGAGGCCTTCCGTGCCTTCGACTTGGATCAGGTTGGCGTAGATGGGGGCGGGGAAGCTCGGATCGTCGAGCTTGACCGAGAGATAATCGCGCCCTTCATCCGAGGTCTTCTGCCAGGCTGCGCCGAACTCGGCGTTATGCGGTGCACCGCATAAGACGGATTATGCGTAGCGCGGGATTATGTGGAGTCGTTGGCTGGCAGCCGCGGTTTTGCGGGGTTATTGTCGC
>NZ_JBHSLW010000031.1:0-90166 GCF_042657265.1 Allobosea eneae | reverse complement strand
GCGTTGCCCTACGCTGCGAAAAGACCAAGCGAAATTTCGCAGCCATTGTCGCTCTCGCCGCAGCATTCGTCTTGGTAAAATCCGTCCACACCGCCTAGGACTGAGCCATTTGTCTGTCACGGGTCTAATCTGCGTAAAACACATGGCATCGGCAGGCATTTGCTGCGCGAACAGCAGCTTGCACAGCAAATCCTGCTCATCGGAGCCTCGGATTGAGGGCGTCGCGCAGCCAGTCGCCCAGCAGGTTCACCGCCAGGACCAAAATGGCGAGCGTCACGCCCGGGAAAGTCACGATCCACCAGTCGCCCGAGAACAGATAGCGGTTGCCGATCGAGATCAGCGTTCCCAACGAGGGCTGGGTCGGCGGCAGGCCGACGCCGAGGAAGGAAAGCGTCGCCTCGGTGATCACGGCGAGCGCGAGGTTGATGGTCAGGATGACAAGCACTGGTCCGATTACGTTCGGCAGGACATGGCGCAGCATGATCAGCGGCGCGGGCAGGCCGACGAGGCGGGCGGCTTGGACATAGTCCTTGTTGCGCTCGACCAGGGTCGAGCCGCGGATGGTGCGGGCATACTGGACCCAGAAGGAAAGACCGATCGAGATCACCAGCACATAGAGTGCGGTGTCCTCGCGGTTGGCGTGCTTGAAGATGCCACGGACGACGCCGTCGATCAGCAGCGCGATCAGGATCGCCGGGAAGGTTAATTGCACGTCGGCGATGCGCATGATCAGCGAATCGACCCGGCCGCCGAGATAGCCGGCGAGCAGGCCGAGCGTGATGCCGATCGTCGCCGCCAAGGCGACGCCGAGCAGGCCGACGATCAGCGAGACGCGCAGGCCGTAGAGGATCGCCGAATAGAGGTCGCGGCCCTGGTCGTCGGTGCCGAGGATGAACTTGGGATCGCCGCCCTGCTGCCAGGCTGGCGGGATGTTGGCGTCGGCGAGGAAGACCGTCGCCGGGTCGAAGGGGTTGGTCGGCGCGATCCAGGGCGAGAAAAAGGCGCCGACGAACAGCACCAGCACGATCACGGCGGCGACCATCGTCACCTTGGAGCGCAGGAAGCTCGCGAGAATGTCGCTGTCGAGGATGCGGAACCAGAGCGAGGGCGGATGCTTCGCAGGGGATGTGGGTTGCGCGCTCATGACCGGCCTCAATGCGCCCCGACCGTCGCGCGCAGGCGCGGATCGACCAGCGCGTAGAGCAGGTCGACGATCAGGTTGATGCTGACGAATAGGAAGGAGATCAACATGAGATAGGCCGCCATGATCGGGATATCGACCTGCTGCACCGCCTTGAGGAAGAGCAGGCCCATGCCCGGCCACTGGAACACCGTCTCGGTGATGATGGCGAAGGCGATGATCGAGCCGAGCTGCAGGCCGGCAATGGTGATGACCGGCACCAGCGTGTTCTTCAGCGCATGGCCGAAATGGATGGCGCGCGTCTTGAGGCCGCGGGCACGGGCGAACTTGATATAGTCGGTGCGCAGCACCTCGAGCATCTCGGCCCGGACGAGGCGCATGATCAGCGTCATCTGGAACAGGCCGAGCGTGATCGAAGGTAGGATCAGCGCCTTCCAGCCAGAGGCGGTCAAAAGCCCGGTCGTCCACCAGTTGCCGATCTTGACGACCTCGCCGCGCCCGAAGGAAGGCAGCCAGCCGAGCGTCACCGAGAACAGGTAGATCAGGAGGATGCCGATCAGGAAGGTCGGCAGGCTGATGCCGACCAGCGACACCGTCTGGAAGATCTTCGCCAGCCAGCTGTCGCGGCGCAGCGCGGTATAGACGCCCATGGGGATGCCGACCAGGAGCGAGAACAGCGCCGACATGAAGGCGAGCTCGAGCGTCGCCGGGGCGCGCTCGCCGAGCAGCGAGATCACCGGCAGGCGGAACTGGTAGGATACGCCGAATTCGAGCCGCGCGGCGTTGTAGATGTAGCGCGCGAACTGGACGACCACCGGCTCGTCGAGGCCGAGCGTCCGGCGCAGTTGCTCGACCTGCTCCTGCGGCGTGTCGACGCCGACCATCTGGTTCACGGGGTCGCCGACGAAGCGGAACATGGCGAAGGCTATGAGCGCGACCGCGAGCATCACGATCAGCGACTGGAACAGCCGGCGCAGGACAAATGCGAGCATGGTCGCCCTTAAAAGGAATCTGAAGCCGCTCCGCAGGAACGGCCTCTCTGCTGCAGATAGAGAAAGGGCGCGTTGGCTCCTCGCCTACGCGCCCTCAGGCCCTCACTGCTCCTTGGTGGCGTAGTAGAGCAGCACCGAATTGTCGGCGCGCTGGGCGAGCTTCACCTTCTTCGACACACCCCAGGCCAGGGCCTGCTGATGCAGCGGGATGTAGGAGAACTCGTCGACGGTCATCTTGTAGGCTTCGCCGATCATGGCGTTGCGCTTGGCGGTGTCGGACTCGACCAGGATCTTGTCGGTCAGTTCGTCGACCTTCTTGTTGCAGTAATTGCCGAGGTTCGACTCGCCGCGCGAGGAACCGACGACATCGCGGCAGCCGAGGATGTCGTAGAGGACATTGTGGCTGTCGAAGGTGCCGGGGGTCCAGCCGAGCAGGTAGAACGAGGTCTTGTAGCCGCCGGGCTTCAGCACCTTGGCGAAATACTGCGCCTTGGGCTGGGCGTTGAGGTTCACCTTGATGCCGATGCGGGCGAGCATGCCGACGACGGCTTGGCAGATCTGGCCGTCGTTGACGTAGCGGTCGTTCGGGCAATCCATGCCGAGCTCGAAGCCCTGCGGGTAGCCGGCCTCGGCGAGCAGCTTCTTGGCGGCCTCGGTGTCGAACTTGGCGCGGGTGAAGCCGGCATGCGGATAGAGCTCCGGCGCGATCATCAGCGGCGACGGGGTCGAGAGCCCGCGCATGACGCGGCTCTTGATCGTTTCGATGTCAATCGCCTGGTAGAAGGCCTGACGGACCTTCGGGTCCTTGAACGGGTTCTTGCCCTTGACGCTCGATTCGAGCAGCTCGTCGCGGGTCTGGTCGAAGCCGAGGAAGATGGTGCGCAGCTCGGGGCCGGTCAGGACCTGGGCGTTGCCCGAAGCGTTGACGCGCTGGATGTCCTGGATCGGAACCGGCTCGATCACGTCGACCTCGCCGGAGAGAAGCGCGGCGACGCGGGTGGCGTCCGAGGAGATCGGCGTGAAGATGATCTCCTTGATGTTGCCTTCGATCTTCTTCCAGTAGTTCTCGTTGAGCTTGAAGACGGTCTTCACGCCCGGCTGGTGGCTCTCGATCTTGTAAGGGCCGGTGCCGTTGGCGTTGAGCGAGGCGTGGCTCGGGGTGGTCGCGGCCGCCGGGGTCGGAGCGACGGCGTTGTTCGCCTCCGCCCATTTCTTCGACATGATGTACCAGGTGTCCCACTGCGCGTTCAGGATCGGGTTCGGCGCGGTCAGGATCACATCGACCGTGTGGTCGTCGACCTTGACGAACTTGGCGCTGGTCGGGATGCGCGTGGTGAAGTTCGAGCCCTGGGCGCGGACGCGGTCGGCCGAGAAGATCACGTCATCGGCGGTAAAATCCGAGCCGTCATGGAACTTGACGCCCTTGCGCAGGTAGAAGCGCCATTTCAGGCCGTCCGCCGAAATCTCCCACTTCTCGGCGAGGGCCGGCTCGATCTTGAGGTCCTTACCGCGCGCCGTCAGGCCCTCATAGGGATGGCCGAGATGAGCGTTCGTCGTGGTCTCGTTGACGGTATAGGGATCGAGCGACTTGAGCTCGCCCTGGTTGGCGTATCGCAAGGTTTGGGCTTGCGCAGCCCCGCACATCAAGGCCAGAGCCGCCACGGCTGCCAGGCAATGGGTCTTGAACGACATGTGAGACTGCTCCCTTTTGGTTAGAAACCACTCCTCCCCAGGAGCGGTGCCGGCCACCTGCTTATTTTGGCGGCAGGCCGACGAAGGCGGCAGATTAATGACGGTTCGAAGCCCGCGTCCAGTGCGGCCGATCGACTTCGTTCCAGATCGAACTTTGTTGCGAATACAACTAATGTGACGCACGAAGCTGCGAAGGACGGGGTGAACACCCGCAAGGAAGCACCCCGCCCCTTTCGCCTCAGCGGGCCAGCTCCGCGATCAGCGCGCGGACGAAGGCCGTGCCGGCGTCGAGCTGGGCCACGGTGAGGAACTCGTCCGGCTGATGCGCCTGGGCGATGTCGCCGGGGCCGCAGACCACGGTCGACCAGCCTGCCGCCTGGAACAGGCCGCCCTCGGTGCCGTAGGCAACGACATGGCTGGCATTGTCGCCAGTGATGCGGCGCGACAGCGTCTCGGCGGCGCCTTCCTTCTCCGGCGCCAGCGGCGGCGTCTGGGAGGTGATCTCCATGGTGATGCCGGTTTCGGGCGCGATCGCCTTCATCGGCCCTTCCAGATCGGCGATCTTGGCCAGGTAGCGCGCGACATAGTCCGTATCGTCGCCGGGCATGACCCGGACCTCATGGCTGAAGCTGGCATGCTCGGCGGTGATGTTGACCGCGGTGCCGCCGGCGACGACGCCGACATGCAGCGTCGAATAGGGCGGCTCGAACGGGATACCGGGCTGCGCATTCGCCTTGTTCTGCGCCATCACCTCGTCGTGCCAGGCGATCAGCTTGCCGGCGACCATAACCGCGGGCACGCCGATGTCGACGCGGCTCGAATGCACGGCATGTCCGCGCACCGTCGTCTTCATGCGGGTACCGCCCTTGTGGCCGGTGACGACCTGCATCATCGAGGGCTCGCCGACGATCACCGCCGAGGGCTTCAGGCCCGCCTCCACCATGGCCTCGATCATGATCGCGGCGCCGATGCAGCCGACCTCCTCGTCATAGGAGAGCGCGATGTGGAAGGGCCGCTTCAAGCCCGCTTCGAGCATCTCCGGCACCAGCGCCAGCGCGATCGCGTCGAAGCCCTTCATGTCGCAGGAGCCGCGGCCATAGAGCTTGCCGTCGCGCTCGGTCAGCGTCCACGGATCGGAGCTCCAGTCCTGGCCCTCGACCGGGACGACGTCGGTATGACCGGAGAGGACGATGCCGCCTTCGACCTTGGGGCCCACGGTCGCGTAGAGATTGGCCTTCTGTCCATCCGGGCTCGGCACGATCGTGCTCTCGACGCCGTGCGCAGCGAGATAGTCGCGGCAGAAATGGATGAGATCGAGATTGCTGCGCCAGGACTCGGTGTTGAACGACACCAGCTTGGCCAGCATCTCCTTGGGGGAATAACGCACGGGTGAAAATCTCCAGAAATAGCCCGAGAGGCAGGAACCGTGCCGGCAGGCTACGCTGGCATTGCCTGTCGTCAATCGCTTCTGCGCGCTTGACCGGGCAGCACCCGGCGCGCTGTTGTGCCGGCCAAGCAAAGCTTCCCGTGAGTCCGCCATGAACTTCGACGTCACCCTCGCCGACATCCAGGCCGCCGCCAACCGTATCGCCGGCAAGGTCCGGCGCACGCCGACCTTCATGAGCGCCGGCCTTTCGGCCCGGCTCGGCGTCGAGACCGTGGTCAAGGTCGAGAGCCTGCAGCTGGCCGGCTCGTTCAAGGTGCGCGGCTGCTACAACAAGCTGCTGGGCCTGTCCGAGGCCGAGCGGGCGCGCGGCGTCGTCACCGTCTCCGGCGGCAACCACGCCATCGCCGTCTCGCTGGTCGCCAGCATGCTCGGCATCAGGGCGCTGGTGCTGATGCCGAAGAACGTCGCCCCGCTCAATATCCGCCTGACCCAGGAGGCCGGCGGCGAGGTCGAGCTCTGCGAGGATGCGCTCGCCGCCTTCTCCAAGGCGGAGGAGTACGAGGGCAAGGGCATGACCCATGTCCATTCCTATGACGACCCGGCGATCATCGCCGGCCATGGCACGGTCGGGCTAGAGCTCGCGGCCGATGCCGGCGGGCGGATCGACCATGTCTTCATCTCGATCGGCGGCGGCGGCTTCTCGGCCGGTGTCGGCGCGGCGCTGAAGGGGCTCGACCCGGCCGTGCGCATCCACGGCGTCGAGACCGAGGGCGCGACGACGATGACGCAGGCGCTCGAGGCCGGAAAGCCGGTGCCGATCCGCCCGACCTCGATCGCGCGAACGCTCGGCGCACCCTTCGCGACCGAGCGGACCATGGCGGCAGCGCGCCAGTTCCTCGAGGAGATCGTCGTCGTCCCCGATGCGGAAGCGGTGCGCGAGCTGGTCTGGGTGCTGCAGAACGGGCGCGTCCTGCTCGAACCGGCCGCTTCCTGCACGGTGGCAGCCGCGATGGCGCGTAAGGACCAGTTCAAGCCGGGCGATCGGGTCGCCTTGGTGCTATGCGGCTCGAATGTCTCGCTCGACGACATCGAGCGCTGGCGGCAGGAGTTCGGCGTCTGAGATCGCAGGGCGCGCGCCGGCCACAGACGCGCCTTTCAAGCGATCTGCCGTCCCTAGGGAACGACGCTGCCGCGAGCCCGCCCGCCGGCGACGCGGCAGGAGCAGCCGGCCCCGAGATCGGATGGATTGATCAACCGGCAGGTCCGCACGGGCGTCTGGCAGTAATTGCCGATGCCCGATGACACAGGAGCGGCGTAGTAAGGTCCGGCGTAGTACGGCCGGCGATAATAATAGGACGAGCCGTAATAGCCGGAGTCACCGTAGTAGTAGGGGTAAGCAGCAGCAGCCCCCAGAACGGCACCTGCAGCCACGGCTCCAGCACCCCAGCCCCAGCCGCCGCCGTAATAGCCACGGCGCCAATAGCCCGGACGTCCGTAAAAGCCGCCACCACCATGCCAGCGACCCGGCCGGTAGCCCCAGCCGGAGCCGCGGTAGAAGCCGCCACGATAGCCATAGCCGCCCGCGCGAAAGCCGCCGAAGTTCCGTCCCGCCAGTCCGAAACGCTGTCCGCCACCGAACGCACCGCCGCCGAAGCCACCTGCGCGGATGCCCCCGCCGTGGAAGCCTCTGCCGCCCCATCCCTGCGCCGAAGCGTCATGGGCGGTGAAGACGAAGAGGGGAACGAGCGAAGCGGCGAGAACGATCAGGCGGCGCATGGCAGCCTCCCATTCGAGACAAGGACGGTCAGCGATCAACGCGCGAGGGTCGCGGCTGTTCCATCCGCGCCGGATGTTCGCCCACCTCGCCGGACCGATGAGCGCGCGACGGCACAATCGCCACCCTCCGAGGCAAATCAAGCCTTCTCCTTCCGTCGACACCGTCGCCAACGCTGGCACCATCGCGACGGCACACCGCCGGACATGACCTCCAATAGTTGATTTCTATTACAGAAATACAATAATTTCAATTGTATAATCAATGACTTGCGGGCTTGAATGGCCGCATGGGACAGCATGAGCGCCCAGATGCGTCAGATCTCTCAATAACAGTCAAAACGAGGGAGGGGAGAGATGAAGACGAGGCGTTGGCTGCTGTCGAGTGCAGCGGTGGTCGCCGGGTTGGCTCTGCCGGCCGCAGCGCAGGACTTTCCAGCCAAGAACATCAAGTTCGTCGTGCCCTTCGCCGCCGGCAGCGCCACTGACGCACTGGCGCGCATCCTCGGCGAGCACCTGTCCAGGAGCCTCGGCAAGCCGGTCGTGATCGAGAACCTGCCCGGCGCCAGCGGCATCCTCGCCGCCCAGAACGTGGTCCGTGCCGATGCCGACGGCCATACGCTGCTGATCACCACCAACACCACCCACGGCGCCAATCAGAGCCTGCTCAAGAGCGTGCCCTACGACGCGGTCAGGGATTTCGAAGCGGTCGGCAAGCTCGGCACGATCACGCTGGCGCTGACGACGCACCCTTCCGTGCCGGCGAAGACGGTCGCGGATCTCGTCGCCCATGCCAAGGCCAATCCCGGCAAGCTCACCTTCGGCGCCGGCTCCAGCTCGTCGCGCATCGCCGGCGAGATGTTGAAATCGTTGGCCGGGCTCGACTTGACTTACGTGCCTTATCGCAGCAACCCGCAGGCGATCACCGATCTGCTCGGCGGCCAGATCTCGATCGTGTTCGCCGACATCTCGACGACGCTGCCGCAGGTGAAGGCCGGCAAGATAAATGGGCTCGCCGTTTCGACCGCCAAGCGCAGCCCGCTGGCGCCCGACCTGCCGACCATGGCGGAGGCCGGCGTCGCCGCCTACGACCTCGCCGCCTGGTTCGCCGCCTTCGCCCCGGCGAAGACGCCGCGCCCGGTGATCGAGAAGCTCAACCAGGCCTTCACCGCCGCGCTCAACGACAAGGCGACGCAGGAGCGCCTGCTCGCCGCCGGCATCGAGCCCGAGGGCAGCACTCCGGAAGAGCTCAGGGCCTTCGTTCCGATCGAGATCAAGAAGTGGGCCGAGATCGTCAAGGCGGCGGGCATCCAGCCGGAATAGTGCTTCTGACAGGGTCGGCGCGCCTCAGAAATAGCGCGCGAGATTGCGCCTGATCCGCTCCAGCGGCGGCACGTCCGCCGCCGGCGGCACGAAGGTCTGGCCGGTGATCGTCTCGAACGCCTTGATGTAGACCTGCGAGGTCTGCTCGATCAGCTCGTCCGGAATCGCGGGGATGGGCTCGTTGTAGGGGTCGCAGCGTGCCGCGACCCAGTTGCGCACGAAATCCTTGTCGAAGCTCTCCGGCTTCTCCCCCTTGGCGAAACGCTCGGGATAGCTGCCGGCGAACCAGTAGCGGCTCGAATCGGGAGTGTGGATCTCGTCGGCCAGGATGATCCTGCCCTCGGCATCGGTGCCGAACTCGTATTTGGTGTCGGCGAGGATCAGGCCGCGCTCGGCGGCGAGCGTCTGGCCGCGGGCGAAGAGCTTCAGCGCATAGTCGGAGAGCGTCTCCCATTGCGTCTTGGTCAGCAGGCCCTGCTCCAGTATCTGCGCCGGCGAGAGCGGCTCGTCATGGCCGCCGTCGAAAGCCTTGCTGGTCGGGGTAATGATCGCCTGCGGCAGCGCCTCGTTGTCGCGCAAGCCGTCCGGAAAGCGCACGCCGTACATCTCGCGCTGCCCTTGCTTGTACATGGTCAGGATCGAGGTGCCGGTTGTGCCGGCGAGATAGCCGCGCACCACGATCTCGACGGGGAGGATGTCGAGCCTCTTGCCGACCACGACGTTCGGGTCGGGATAGTCGATGACGTGGTTGGGGCAGATGTCGGCAGTCTGTTCGAACCAGAAGCGCGCGGTCTGCGTCAGCACCTGGCCCTTGAACGGGATGCAGGCGATGGCGCGGTCGAAGGCGCTGAGCCGGTCGGTGGCAATGATGATCCGGCGTCCGTCCGGCAGGTCGTAATTTTCGCGGACCTTGCCGCGATAATGGTTCGGCAGCTCCGGGATGGTGACATCGCGGATCGTGTTCGCCTCGGACATGGCAGCACTCGTCAGCTCGGGATCGTCCGGAGCAACACTCTCCGGCTCCGCGCTCTTAACCCTTTCCCGACGATAAGAACAACGCAACGCGACGCATTCGCCAGTCTCCCACCCCTCATGCCGCAATCGGCTTGGACAGGACGCATGGCTCCGGGCTAGCGTGCGCGCCTGGCAACCCGTTTTCTGCCGACCTGCTTTCCGCAGGGCCGCGACCTGTCGAGGACACCATGCCCAAATCCGATCTCATCGCCGCGATCGAACCCGAGATCAGCGCGATCCGCCGCGACTTCCACCGCCACCCCGAGCTGCTTTTCGACGTGCAGCGCACCGCCGGCATCGTCGCCGACAAGCTGAAGGAGTGGGGCGTCGACGAGGTCGTCACCGGGATCGGACGCACCGGCGTCGTCGGCGTGATCAAGGGCAAGGGCCAGGATTCCGGCAAGGTCATCGGCCTGCGCGCCGACATGGACGCTCTGCCGATCCATGAGGAAACCAATCTCGAGCATCGCTCGACCGTGCCCGGCAAGATGCACGCCTGCGGCCATGACGGGCACACCGCCATGCTCCTGGGGGCCGCCAAATATCTGGCGCAGACCCGCGATTTCGACGGCACCGCGATCGTGATTTTCCAGCCGGCCGAGGAAGGCGGCGGCGGCGGCCGCGAGATGTGCAAGGACGGGCTGATGGAGCGCTTCGGCGTGCAGGAGGTCTACGGCCTGCACAACATGCCGGGCCTGCCGATCGGCCAGTTCGCCATCCGCAAGGGGCCGATGATGGCGGCAGCCGACCGCTTCCTGATCAAGCTGGAAGGCCGCGGCGGCCACGCCGCCAAGCCGAACGAGACGATCGACCCGCTGGTCTCCGCCTGCCAGATCGTGACCTCGCTGCAGACGATCGCCTCGCGCAATGCCGACCCGCTCGATTCCGTCGTGGTCTCGGTGACGGCGCTGCAGGCCGGCGAGGCCTTCAACGTCATCCCGCAGCATGCCGTGATCAAGGGTACGGTGCGTTCGCTCTCGCCGGAGATGCGCGACCTCGCCGAGAAGCGCTTCCGCGAGATCGTCACCGGCACCTGCCAGGCCTTCGGCCTCACCTTCGAGATCGAGTATGAGCGCGGCTATCCGGTCACCTTCAACCATGCCGGCCAGACCGATTTCGTCACCAGCGCGACGAAGAGCACCTTCGGCAAGGAGGCGATCGACACCACGGTGCCGCCGACCATGGGCTCGGAGGACTTCTCCTTCATGCTCGAGGAGCGTCCCGGCGCCTACATCTTCATGGGCAATGGCGAGTCCGCCGGGCTGCACCACCCCGCCTATGAGTTCAACGACAAGGCCATCCCCGTGGGCATGACCTATTGGGCTAGTCTGGTCGAGATGGCGATGCCGCAGCGCGCGGCATGAGCGACATCGATTGCCTGGTGATCGGGGCCGGCGTCGTCGGCCTCGCGACGGCGCGTGCGCTCGCGCTCGCCGGGCGCGAGGTCGTGATCGCCGAGGCCGCGGACGGCATCGGCACCCAGACCTCGGCGCGCAACAGCGAGGTCATCCATGCCGGCATCTACTACCCGCCGGGCTCGCTGAAGGCGCGGGTCTGCGTCGAGGGGCGCAAGCTCCTGTACGTCTATCTCCGGGAGCGCGGCCTGCCGCACAAGGCCTGCGGCAAGCTGATCGTCGGCACCCATGCCGGCCAGCGTCCGGCGCTGGAGACGATCGCGGCGCGCGCCGAGGCTTCCGGCGTCACCTCGCTGCGCTGGCTCGATGGTGCTGAGGCCAAGGCGCTGGAGCCGGAGATCACGTGCGAGGTTGCCCTGCTCTCGCCTGAGACCGGCGTTGTCGACAGCCATGCATTGATGCTCTCGCTGCTCGGCGAATGCGAGGCGGCCGGCGGCTCGCTGGCGCTGAACACGCCGATCCTGGCCTGGCGCCGCCAGGCTGATGGCTTCAGCGTCGATTTCGGCGGCGAGGACCCGGCGACCTACAGCGTCAACACGGTGGTCAATTCGGCCGGCCATGGCGCTCCGCGCCTGCTCGGCAAGCTCGACGGTTTTCCGGCCGAGCATGTGCCGAAGCAGTCCTTCGCCAAGGGCAATTACTTCTCGCTGCTCGGCAAGCAGCCCTTCTCGCATCTGGTCTATCCGGTGCCGGAAGCGGCAGGCCTCGGCATCCACGCCACCATCGACATGGCCGGGCGCGTCAAGTTCGGCCCCGATGTCGAATGGGTCGAGGACGACCAGGACCTCGTCGTCGACCCCGCCCGCGCCGAAAAGTTCTATGCGGCGATCCGGACCTATTGGCCCGGCCTGCCGGACAATGCGCTCGTCGCCGACTATGCCGGCATCCGGCCGAAGCTGCACGGGCCGGGCGAGCCGATGCCGGATTTCCGCATCGACGGGCCGGCGGTGCACGGCGTGCCGGGGCTGGTCAACCTGCTCGGCATCGAGAGCCCCGGGCTGACGAGCTCGCTGGCGATCGCGGAGCTGGTGGTTGAGCGGCTGGCGGCCTGACGCTCAACCGTGGTGAGGAAACGCGGGATCCCCTCTCCTGGAAGGAGAGGGGTGGGGGTGAGGTGTTCGGGAGAGACATCGTTAGCCTGAACCCGACCGCACGGTAAGCGCTCGCGGCGCTGGTCGAACGGCCTACACCTCACCCTGCCCTCTCCTTCCAGGAGAGGGTTCCCCGCGCCCTACTTCACACCGCCTCCGCGCCCAGTTCCGCGCACCAATGCGCCAACCGCGCCTTCATGACGCGCTCGCGGCCGGCCTCCAGCGCCTCCTCGTCGAGCCGCTCGATCTCCTCGAAGGCGAAGGCGCCTTCGCCATGCGCGTTCCAGGCCGCCTGCAGCGTTCGTCCGCGATGGCTGCCGTGGCGCAGCGTGAACCAGATGCGGTTCTGGATCGTCGAGAGATCCGGCGCCCGCCCGGCCCAGCGCTCGCCGGTCGCAAGGCAGCGCAGCAGATAGATGCCGGCGACGACCTTGCGCTCCTTGTAGGCCGCGACGGCGACCTTCCTGTCCTCGTGACGCATCGCGCCCTCCTCATATGGGGCGCCGCAAATATCACCCGGGCAATATTGACTCAAGTATTTTTATCCGGGTATTTAATGGTATCACGCTGGAGCCGACCATGTCCGATGCCGATCGCCTTTCCACCGCCTTCAACGGCAACAGCATACTGGCCCGCGGCCGCCTGGCCGAGGTCGCCCTAGCGGTGCAACAACACTTGATCGAGCGACCGGACGCAGCCCTACTGACCTTCGACGATGCGACCGGACGGGTAGTCGATCTCGACCTGCGCGGCACGCCAGCCGAGATCGTCGCGCGGCTGGGGGACGAGCCGCGCGGGCGCGGGCGACCCAAGCTCGGCGTGGTCGCGCGCGAGGTGACCTTGCTGCCGCGGCATTGGGAATGGCTGTCGGCGCAGCCCGGCGGCGCCTCGCAGGCGTTGAGGCGCCTGATCGACGAAGCCCGGCGCGGTGACCGCGGCGAGACGCAAGGGCGCATCGCCCGCGAGGCCGCCTACCGCTTCATGAGCGCGCTCGCCGGCAACCTTCCGGGCTTTGAGGAGGCAACGCGCGCCCTCTTCGCCAATGACGAGATCGGCTTCTTCCGGCAGGCCGCAGGCTGGCCGGCCGACATCCGCACCTATGCGCAGGAGCTGGCCTGGAGCGCAGTGCGCGACGAGGACTAGCCGCGCAGTTCCGCGACCTTCTCGCGCGCTTCCTTGGACAGCTTCGTCACCTGCGCCCAGTCGCGGTTCTTCACCGCGTCGGCCGGGACGAGCCAGGAACCACCGACGCAGATCACCTGCGGCAGAGCGAGATAGCTGCCGAGATTGGCGAGCGAGACGCCGCCGGTCGGGCAGAACTGCATCTGCGGGAACGGGCCCGAGAGCGCCTTGAGGCCAGCGACGCCGCCGGCCTGCTCGGCCGGGAAGAACTTGCAGGTCAGACGTCCCGCCGAGACGGCGCGCATGCAGTCGGAGGCGGTGGCGACGCCCGGCAGCCAGGGCAGGCCGGTCTTGCGCATGGCTTCGTCGACGCTCTCGGTGAAGCCGGGACTGACCACGGCGAGCGCGCCGGCATTGTGGACCTCGGCCGCCTGGGCCGGCGTCACCACCGTGCCGGCGACCGGCAGGATGCCCGGCACCTTCTTGGCGACGAGATCGAGCGCCGCCATCGCAGCCGGGCGGCGCAAGGTGATCTCGATGACGTCGATGCCGCCGGCAAGCAGAGCCTCCGCCAGCGGCACGGCGATCTCGACCTCATCGATGACGACGACGGGAACGACGCCGCAGGCCTTGAGGCGGGCGATTTCGGGAGCGATCGACATCGGCATTTCTCCTGATCTTACCCTCAGCCCTCATCCTGAGGAGCGAGCAAAGCTCGCGTCTCGAAGGATGCTCCGGCAGGTTCCGGAGACATATCGACCATCCTTCGAGACGCCGCTTCGCGGCTCCTCAGGATGAGGGCTGAAGATGTCGCTTACGCCTTGGCCCAGTAGACGTCGAGCCCCTGCGGACGCGAGAGCAGCAGGCCGACCGGGAAAGCGCCGGGCAATTCGACCGCCGAGGCCAGCACCCGGTCCTTTTCCTGTCCGGAGATCAGCAGGGCGACATGGCCGGCGCCCTGCAGCCGGGCCGGCGAGAGCGATAGCCGGGGCGGCAGGTCGGGCGGGGTGGCGGCGAGCGCATGCACCGAAGCCGGCGCGGTCAGCACCGCCGTCTCACCGGGAAAGAGTGAGGCGATGTGCCCGTCCGCCCCCATGCCGCTGACGACGATGTCAAGCGGCGGCAGGGTCTTCAGCACGCGGTCGAGGCTGGCTGCGGCCGCGGCGAGGTCATCGCCGGCGTTATGGAACGAGACAAACGGAGTCCGGCCTTCGCGCAAGGGAGCGAAGGCCGCCCGGATCATGCGCTCGTTCGAGGCCTGATCGTCGGGAGCGACGAAGCGCTCATCGGTCGGCATCAGCGTGATGCCTTCCCAAGGCAGGTCATGCGCGCCGAGCGCTACAAGGAAGCGCGCTGGCGTGGTCCCGCCCGGCACGGCGAGAAGCGCCCTGCCCTGCGCCGCGACGAGCGCACGCAGTCGGATCGCGACCGCTTCGGCCAGCGCCTCGGAGGCGTCGGCCAGCGTTTCGAAGCGATGGCGGATCAGCGGGCCGGCCGCGCTCACTCGCCGAACTCCGGATCGGCCCAGGAGCGGCCCTCGCGCTCGATCAACCCGATCGCCTGCGACGGTCCCCAGGAGCCGGCGGCATAGCGATGCGGCTGGGGATAGTACTCCTGCCAGCCGGCAAGGATCGGATCGATCCAGGCCCAGGCCTGCTCAACCTCGTCGCGGCGCATGAACAGGGTCTGGTCGCCGCGGATCACATCGGTGAGCAGGCGCTCATAGGCATCGGGCGTGCGCACGTCGAAGGCGGTCTCGTAGCGCAGGTCGAGCTGGCGCGGCACGACCTTGAGCTTGCCCGAGCCCGGCACCTTCATCATCAGCTGGAGCTGGACGCCGTCATTAGGCTGAAGCCGGATGATCAGGCGATTGGCGTAGAGCTCCTCGCAGCCTGGCGCGCGGCCGAAGATCGAATGCGGCACCGGCTTGAAGGTGACGGCGATCTCGGAATAGCGCTGCGCCATGCGCTTGCCGGTGCGCAGATAGATCGGCACGCCGGCCCAGCGCCAGGTGTCGAGCTCGCAGCGGATCGCGACGAAGGTCTCAGTGCCGCTGACATGGCCGAGCTCCTCTGCATAACCCTTGACCCGCTGGCCATCGATGACGCCCGGCCCGTACTGGCCGCGGACCGTGTGGCGCTGTACGTCGGGGCCGACGATCGGCCGCAGCGCCTTCAGCACCCGGACCTTCTCGTCGCGGACCGCATCGGCCTCGAGCTGGTTCGGCGGCTCGATCGCGAACAGGCAGAGCAGTTGCAAGACGTGGTTCTGCACCATGTCGCGCAGATGCCCGGCCTTGTCATAGTAGCCGGCGCGGGATTCCAAGCCCACCGTCTCGGCCACGGTGATCTGGACATTGTCGATGTCGCGGCTCGACCAGGAACGCTCGAACAGCGTGTTGGCGAAGCGCAGGACCAGCAGGTTCTGCACCGTCTCCTTGCCGAGATAATGGTCGATCCGGTAGGTCCGGCTCTCCGGCAGGATGCGGGCGACGGCGTCGTTGATCGCGCGGGCGGAAGCCAAATCGCGGCCGAGCGGCTTCTCCAGGATGACGCGCGAGGTCGGCGTCAGGATTCCGGAATGCGCGAGATTCTCGCAGATCGGGATGAACAGGTCCGGCGGCGTCGAGAGATAGAACGAGCGCACCCGCTGGGACTCGCCGAGCGCTTCCTTCAGCGCGCCATAGGTCTCGGGCTTGACCGCATCGAGCAACACCATGGTGAGGCGACGGCGGAAGGCGGCGATGCGGTCCTGCGGCAGGCCGGCGGCGGCGAGCTTCGCAGCGATCTCTTTGGGAATGCCCTCGACATCGTCCTGCTTGCGGACGATGCCGACAATGCGGCTCTCCTCCGGCAGCACGCCCTCCTCGTTGCGCTGGGCCAAAGCTGGAAAGAGCTTGCGCAGCGCAAGGTCGCCGCCGGCACCGAAGATCACCAGATCGAAGGGCGGGACCGGCGTGCGCTCCGGCGCAGCCTCCGGCTTCAGCAGGCGTTCGGCGATGGCGTCCATGGCGGCATACTCCTGATCGGCCCAGTCGAACCGAATCCTGCGACGACAATGCGACCAAGCATGCGGCTTGCCAAACGGTTTGGGTAACAGGGCTGCTATGCCGTCATTCTCGGGCGGAGCGTAGCGCAGACCCGAGAATCTTAGGACCAGTGGGCGCCAAGCCAGAACTCTTCCGGCCTGAGATGCTCGGGTCAAGCCCGAGCATGACGCGCTGGCACACTACCCCGCCCGCCTGAAGCCCTCGCTCGCCGTCAGCAATTGCTGGGCATAGGCCGTCTGCGGGGCGCGAGCGGCGAGCGTCGCCGCCGTCATCTCCTCGACGCCGCGGCCGAACTGCATGACGAGCAGCCGCTCGCACATATGACCGACCACGGCGAGGTCGTGGCTGACCAGGATATAGGTCAGCTTGCGCTCGTGGCGCAGCGCCTGCAGCAGGTTCAAAACCTCGGCCTGGATCGAGACGTCGAGCGCCGAGGTCGGCTCGTCGAGCAAGAGGATCGTTGGCTCCAGCACGAGAGCGCGGGCGATGGCGACGCGCTGGCGCTGGCCGCCCGAGAGCTGGTGCGGATAGCGGAAGCGGAAGGAGGTCGGCAGGCCGACATCCTGCATGGCGCGGCTGATCTTCACCTCGGCGTCGCGGATGCCGTGGATGGCGAGCGGCTCGGCCAGGGTGTCGTCGACGGTCTTCTTCGGGTGCAGCGAGCCGTAAGGGTCCTGGAAGACCATCTGGACGGCGCGGTAGAAGGCCTTGTCGCGGATCTTGGGCTGACGCTTGCCGAGGATGTCGACCTCGCCGCTCCAGTCGCGATTGAGGCCTGCCAGGACGCGCAGCACGGTCGACTTGCCCGAGCCGGATTCGCCGACGATGCCGTAGCTCTCGCCCGGCTCGACCGCGAAGGAGAGGTCCTTCACGACATGCGAGTCGCCGAAGGAGACGTTGAGCTTGTCGACGTTGATCGCGGAGTTCGTGCTCATGCCAGCCATGCCGGGTCGCGGTTGAGGGTGGCGAGCTTCTCGCGCGGATGGTCGAGATCGGGCAGGCAGCCGAGCAGGCCACGCGTGTAGGGATGCTGTGCCTTGTCGAGCTCGCTCGCCGGCAGCGTCTCCATCGCCTTGCCGCCATACATGACGATGACGCGGTCGCAGAACGACTTAACCAGATGCAGATCGTGGCTGATGAAGATCAGCCCCATGCCGCGGCTGGTGACGAGATCGTCGAGGATCTTCAGCACCTGCAATTGCACGGTGACGTCGAGCGCCGAGGTCGGCTCGTCGGCGATCAGGATTTCCGGCTCGGCGATCAGCATCATCGCGATCATCACGCGCTGGCCCATGCCGCCGGAGACCTCATGCGGGTAGAGATCGTAGACGCGCTGGGGCTCGCGGATCTGCACGGCCTCGAGCATGGCAAGACTGCGCTCCTTGGCCTCGCGCGCGCTCGCCTTGTGATGGACGCGATAGGCCTCGGCGATCTGGTCGCCGACGGTCTGGACCGGGTTCAGCGAGAATTTCGGATCCTGCATCACCATCGAGATGTGGCGGCCGCGCAGTTTGCGGCGGGCACGCTTGTCCATCGTCGTCAGGTTCTGGCCACGGAATTCCATGCGCTTGGCCGTCACTACGCCGGGATGCGGGATCAGGTCGAGGATGGCGCGGCCGGTCATCGACTTGCCGGAGCCGGATTCGCCGACGATACCGAGCCTCTCGCGGCCAAGCGTGAAGGAGAGCCCGCGCACCGCATTGACGATGCCGGTCGGGGTGTGGAAGTCGACGCGCAGGTCGTCGAGCGTCAGCAGAGCTTGATCAGACATGCTGCTCACCTCGCATCCAGCACGTCGCGCAAGCCGTCGCCGAGCAGGTTGAAGCCGAGCGCGACGACACAGATGGCGATGCCCGGGAAGGTCGCGACCCACCACTGGTCGAAGATCTGCTCGCGGCCGGTCGAAATCATCGCGCCCCATTCCGGGATCGGCGGCTGAGCGCCGAGGCCGAGGAAGCCGAGGCCGGCGGCCGTGATGATGATGCCGGCCATGTCGAAGGTGGTGCGCACGATCAGCGAGGGCATGCACATCGGCACGACATGCTTCAGCACGATCCGCATCTGGCTCGCGCCCTGCAGGCGCATCGCCGAGATGTAATCGGCATTGCGGATGATCATCGTTTCGGCGCGGGCGACACGGGCATAGGGCGGCCAGGCCGTGACGGCGATGGCGATGACCGCGTTCTCCAGGCCCGGCCCCAGCGCCGCGACGAAGGCGAGCGCCAGCACGAGGCGCGGGAAGGCGAGGAAGACGTCGGTGATGCGCATCAGCACGGTGTCGACCCAGCCGCCGAAATAGCCGGCGGCGCAGCCGATCAGCAGTCCGACCGGCCCGACCGTGATGACGACGAGCATGACGATCACCAGCGTGACGCGGGCGCCGTAGACGACGCGGCTGAAGATGTCGCGGCCGAGCGCGTCGGTGCCGAACCAGTGCTTGGCCGAGGGCGCCAGAAGGCGCTGGTCGAGCGCCTGCGCGAGCGGGTCATGCTGCGCGATCAGCGGCGCGAAGGCGGCGATCAGCAGCAGCGACACGACGATCGCGAGCCCGACCACGGCAGCCGGATTCTTCCTGAAGGCGAGCCATTGCCGGTAGAGCTGGCCGAGCCTGGCCTGCCGGCGCGATTCCGGCGAGGTCGTGGTCAGCCAGGCATGCCAGGTGACAGAGGTGGCGGTTTGATCGGACATAGCCATCCTCCCTCAGCGCGCCCGCGGGTCGGCCAGCCGGCCGAGGATGTCGGAGAAGAGGTTGACCGCGATGAAGACGGCGCCGACCACCAGCGTGCCGCCGAGCACTGCGTTCATGTCGGCGTTGAGCAGCGCATTGGTGATGTAGCGCCCGAGACCCGGCCAGGCGAAGATCGTCTCGGTCAGCACCGAGCCTTCGAGCAGATGCATGTAGGAGAGCGCGATCACGGTGACCAAGGGCACGAAGGCGTTGCCGAGCGCATGGCCGCAGACGACGCGCCATTCCGACAGGCCCTTCACCCGAGCCGCGACGACATATTGCTGCTGCAGCTCGGTGATCATGAAGCTGCGGGTCATTCGGCTGATATAGGCGACCGAGAGCAGGCCGAGGACCGAGGCCGGCAGGATCAGGTGCCAGAAGGCGTCCACGACCGCGTCCCATTCGCCTTGCATGGCGGCATCGAGCATGACGATGCCGGTGACTGGCGTGACGAAGTCCTGATAGGCGACCGAGAGGCGCCCCGGTCCCGCGACCCAGCCGAGCTTGGCGTAGAACAGCAACAGCCCCATCAGGCCGAGCCAGAAGACCGGGATCGAATAGCCGATCAGGCCGATGACGCGGGCGATCTGGTCGATCCAGCGGCCCTGGTTGACGGCGGCGAGGATGCCGAGCGGCACCCCGAGCGCGACGCCGATCAGCGTGCCGAGCGTCGCCAGCTCCAGCGTCGCCGGGAACACGGTTTTGATGTCGTCGGTGACCTTCTGCGCCGTCAGCACGGAAGTGCCGAGATCGCCGGTGAAGACCTTGCCGATATAGGTGGCGAATTGCTGCCAGTACGGCTTGTCGAGGCCGAGGGCGAGGCGCGCCTTGTCGTAGACATCGGCCGGAGCGCGGTCGCCGACCACGGCGAGCACCGGATCGATCGGCATGACCCGCGCGATCAGGAAGGTGACCAGCAGCAGGCCGAAAATGGTGATCGCGACTGTGGTCAGCTCGCGGCCGAGGATCTTGGCCCAGCGGGCGGCGCGGCTCTTGGCGCGCGGCGGGGCGGGGGGAGTCGGTGCGCTGATGGCGACCATCGTCGGCTCCGTCCTTTCTTGTTCTTGGGGGCAACGCCCGCCCGCACGGGACGGCAAAGCAAGAACCCGCCGCAGCCTGGTGGGGGCTACGACGGGTTCCGCTGCAGATGCCTCAGTTCTTGGTGATCGGAGCGTAGAAATTGGTGTCGGAGCTCGGCCCGATCACCCAATTGTCGACGTTCTTGCGCTGCGCCGAGACCTCGATCTGCTGGAACATGATGACGAAGGGCGAGACCTTCTGGTGCTCGCGCTGCAGATCGCCATAAACGGCGGCGCGCTTGCTCGCGTCGCTTTCGAGCACATTGGCCTGGGTGATCTTGGTCATCTCCGGGATGTCCCAGGCATTGCGCCAGGCCAGCGTCTTCGACTTTGCCTCCTCGCCATTGTCCTCGTTGATGGCAAAGGTCTCGGCATTGGTGTGCGGGTCGAGATAGTCCGGGCCCCACTGGCCGATATAGATGTCGTGGGTGCGGGCGCGGTACTTGGTCAGGGTCTGCTTGCCGTCGCCAGGAAGGATCTCGAGCTTGATCCCGGCCTGGGCCCAGGTCGACTGGATCGCCTGGGCGATGTCGGTGATCGGGTTGACCGAGCGGGTGTCCATCGTGACGGTGAAGCCGTTCGGCAGGCCGGCCTTGGCGAGAAGCTCCTTGGCCTTGGCGACGTCGAGCTTGTAGGGCCTGTCTTCGATGGCACCGAGGAAGCCCTTGGGCAGGAAGGACTCGTGGCCCTTATAGGTGCCCTCGACGATGTTCTTCTCGATCGCGTCGTAGTCGACCAGCCATTTCAGGGCCTCGCGGACCTCAGGCTTGGCGAGGTTCGGATTCTTCTGGTTCAGGCCGAGATAGAGGATATAGCCCTTGTCGCCCTGGGTGATCTCGACATTGGCGTTGCTCTTGACCGCGGCGAGTTGGTCCTTGGAGAGATTGCGGGCGATGTCGATGTCGCCCTTCTCCAGCAGCAGGCGCTGCGAGGCCGGCTCGGCGACGTGGCGAACGATGATGCGCTTGCTCTTCGGCGCGCCCTTGTACCAGCCCTCGTTGGCGTCGAGCGCGTATTGCTCGTTCGGGCGGTAGGCGCGGACCTTGTAGGCGCCGGAGCCGGCCGAAGCGAGCTTGAGCCAGCCATTGCCCCAATCGCCGTCCTTCTCATTGGCCTTGACCAGCTTGGAATCGACGATCGAGGCGACGCCCGAGGTCAGGCAGTTCAGGAAAAAGCTCGGCGCGAAGGGTTTGGAGACGGTGATGACGACGGTGTTGTCGTCCGCCGCCTTGACCTTATCCAGCACCGTGTCCTTGTTCAGGCCGAACTGGGTGAGGATGAAGCCCGGCGACTTGTTCAATGTCACTGCGCGCTGGAAGGAATAGACCACGTCGGCGGCGGTGAGCGGATTGCCGGAGTGGAACTTGATCCCGGGGCGGAGCTTGAAGGTGTAGGTCAGGTTGTCGGGGCTGACGGTCCAGCTCTCGGCGAGTTCGCCGACAAGGGCATTGTTGTTCTTGAGATCGACGCCGATCAGCTTGTCATAGAGATTGGTGACGACCTCGACGCCGGAGAACTCGAAGGCCTCGGCCGGATCGAGCGTGATGATATCGTCGATCTGCTTGGCCATCACGATAGTGTCTTTGGGCGTCTGCGCCTGGGCGGCGCTCGCCAGCAGGGCGACGAAGGCGGAAGCCGCCATCAGTTTCGCTACATGACGCATGGAAATCCCCATTGTGCTGTGTGCGGGCACTCCCGGGCGCCCGTTGGCGCGCACTCTGTGGCCAGATCGTCGCCGATGTCCAGCGGAGGGCGAACACTGTCTGTGAAACCGCCCGCTGCTTGCACGCTTGTTGCGCAACAGCCTGAATTGCCGGCGCATTTCTGCGCAGGAAGCCGCTTGCTCCAGCGTCTTCTGCCGCTATCGTGACAGGCTCCGGCCGATCCGGCTGGTTTCGAAGCAAAGCAGGCGCTCGCTCTTGGCCATCATCGCTGCACTGCATCACCTCACCCATTACCGCTACGACCGACCGGTCACGCTCGGTCCGCAGATCATCCGGCTGCGGCCGGCGCCGCATTGCCGCTCGGCGGTGAAGAGCTATTCGCTCAAGGTCACGCCGGCACAGCATTTCGTGAACTGGCAGCAGGACCCGAACGGCAACTGGCTGGCGCGCTATGTCTTTCCGGAGCCGGTGACCGAGTTCCGCATCGAGGTCGATCTCGTCACCGAGCTATCGATCATCAACCCGTTCGACTTCTTCGTCGCCAGCGAAGCCGAGGAATTCCCCTTCGCCTATCCCGAAGAGTTGCACGACGAACTCGCGCCCTATCTGGTCAAGGAGGAGACCGGGCCGCTCTTCGCCGAATTTCTCGCCACGATCCCGCGCGAGAAGACCAACACCGTCAATTTCATCGTCGACCTCAATGCCCGGCTCCAGCAGATGATCGCCTATGGCATCCGGATGGAGCCCGGCGTGCAGGAGCCCGAGCAGACGCTGCAGCTCAAGTCCGGTTCCTGTCGCGACACCTCCTGGCTGCTCGTCCAGATCCTCAGGCATCTCGGCCTCGCCGCCCGGTTCGTCTCCGGCTACCTGATCCAGATGAAGGCGGACATCGATCCGCTGGAGGGCCCGCGCGGCACCGACAAGGACTTCACCGACCTGCACGCCTGGGCCGAGGTCTATCTTCCCGGCGCCGGCTGGATCGGGATGGACCCGACCTCGGGCCTGCTCACCGGCGAGGGCCATCTGCCGCTGGCGGCGACGCCGCATTACCGCTCGGCCGCCCCAGTCAGCGGCCTGGCGAGCTATGCCGAGACGCAGTTCGCCTTCGACATGAGCGTGACGCGCGTGCACGAGGTGCCGCGCATCACCCTGCCCTTCTCGGACGCATCCTGGACCGAGCTCGATGCGCTCGGCGAACAGGTCGAGGCCGATCTCCAGGCGCAGGATGTCCGGCTCACCATGGGCGGCGAGCCGACCTTCGTCTCGATCGACGACCAGACCGGCGAGGAATGGAACACCGCCGCGGTCGGCCCGACCAAGCGTGAGCGCGCCGACGTCCTGATCCGGCGCCTGCGCGAGCGCTTCGCGCCGGGCGGCATGCTGCATTACGGCCAGGGAAAATGGTATCCTGGCGAGAGCCTGCCGCGCTGGGCCTTCGCGCTCTACTGGCGCGAGGATGGCGAGCCGATCTGGCGCAATGCCGCGCTGATCGCGCGCGAGCCGGGGGCGAAGACCGGGAAAGATCGCGAGCATGAGGTCGTGCCGACCTCGGCCGCAGTCGAGGCACTCGCGGCCGGCCTCTCCGAGCGGCTCGGCCTCGGTGCCGATTATGTGCTGCCGGCTTATGAGGACACCGGGCACTGGCTGGTGAAGGAGGGCCAGCTGCCGGAGAATGTCGATCCGCTCGACCCGAAGCTGTCCGACCCGGAGGAGCGCGCCCGCATGGTCCGCGTCTTCGAGCGCGGGCTCGGCAAGCCGAGCGGTTACGTCATTCCCGTCCAGCGCTGGCAGGCTGCAGCGGAGGACCGGCGCTGGCGCTCGGAGAAATGGAAGCTCCGGCGCGGCAAGCTCTTCCTGGTGCCGGGCGATTCACCGGTCGGTTTCCGGCTGCCGCTCGGATCGCTGCCGCATGTCCCGGCCAAGGCCTATCCGCATATCCATCCGCAGGACCCGCTTGAGCCGCGCGGGCCGCTGCCGCCCGCCGCATCCGGATCGCCGAGCGCGCCGCGCGCCGCCGATCCGCCACCAGTTTTCGAGGGTCCCGTCCAGCCGACGCGCCCGGCCGGTAGCAGTGAGCCGCAGACCGCGCGACAGGACATCGTCGAGCAGGAGCTCGGGGCAGAGGCGGTCCGGACCGCGCTCAGCATCGAGGTGCGCGACGGCGTGCTCTGCGTCTTCCTGCCGCCGGTCGAGCGCCTGGAGGATTATCTCGACCTGATCGCCAGCATCGAGGCGACGGCGGAAGAGACTGGCCAGCCCGTCCATATCGAGGGCTACGCCCCGCCGCACGATCCGCGCCTCAACGTTATCAAGGTCACGCCCGATCCCGGCGTGATCGAGGTCAACATCCACCCGGCGAAGAACTGGGCCGAGGCCGTCGCGATCACCCGCGGCGTCTACGAGGAGGCCCGCCAGTCGCGGCTCTGCGCCGAGAAGTTCATGGTCGACGGGCGCCACACCGGCACCGGCGGCGGCAACCATGTCGTGCTCGGCGGCGTAACCCCGGCCGACAGCCCGTTCCTGCGCCGGCCGGACCTGCTGAAGAGCATCGTGCTCTACTGGCAGCGCCATCCGTCGCTGTCCTATCTGTTCTCGGGCCTGTTCATCGGCCCGACCAGCCAGGCACCGCGCGTCGACGAGGCCCGGCACGACCAGCTTTACGAGCTCGAGATCGCGCTGGCGCAGACGCCCGGCCCACAGGATCCGGCGATCCCGCTCTGGCTGGTCGACCGGCTCTACCGCAACCTCCTGATCGACGTCTCCGGCAACACCCACCGCACCGAGATCTGCATCGACAAGCTCTATTCGCCTGATGGCCCGACCGGCCGGCTCGGGCTGATCGAGTTCCGCTCCTTCGAGATGCCGCCGGATGCGCGGATGTCGCTGGCGCAGCAGCTGCTGATCCGGGCGCTGATCGCCTGGTTCTGGCGCGAGCCGCAGGCCGGCAAGCTGGTGCGCTGGGGCACCAGCCTGCATGACCGCTTCATGCTGCCGGAGATCGTCTGGCAGGATTTCTGCGATGTGCTCGCCGATCTCGCGCGAGCCGGCTACCGCTTCGATCCGGCCTGGTTCGCGGCGCAGCACGAGTTCCGCTTTCCCTTCTTCGGCAGGATCAACCAGGGCGGCGTCGAGCTGGAATTGCGCCAGGCGCTGGAGCCGTGGCATGTGATGGGCGAAGACGGCGCGATCGGCGGCACCGTGCGCTATGTCGATAGCTCGGTCGAGCGCCTGCAGGTCAAGGCGAGCGGCATCACCCCCGGACGGCATGTGATCGCCTGCAATGGCCGGGCGCTGCCGCTGACCGAGATCGCCGCTGGGACCAGCGTCGCCGGCCTGCGCTTCAAGGCCTGGCAGCCGGCCTCCGGCCTGCATCCGACGATTCCGGTGCATGCGCCGCTGACCTTCGACATTGTCGACACATGGGCTGGACGCTCGCTCGGCGGTTGCGTCTACCATGTCGCGCATCCCGGCGGTCGCAGTTACGAGACACCGCCTGTGAATTCCTACGAAGCGGAGGCGAGGAGACTCGCCCGCTTCGAGGCGATCGGCCATAGTCCGGGGCCGCTGGCGATTCCCGTCGAAGAGCGGAGTCCGGAGTTCCCGATGACCCTCGACCTGCGTCGCCCCCCCGGGGTTTGAGGTCAAGCATGGCTCTGCAGCGCCGACCGAGTTCGACGCGGGCGCGAGCTGAGCGCCGCAACGCTCTGCTCGCGGGCTATCGGCCGCTGCCCGGCGCCTATGACGAGCTGATGGCGCCGGACGGCGCGATCCGTCCGCATTGGGAACCCTTCCTGGCCGAATGGTCGGCGCTCTCGGGCGACGAGCTGCAGCGACGCTTCGGCCTGGCCGACCGGCATGTGCGCGACACCGGCGTCTCCTATCGCGTCCATGGCGATCTCGACGAGAGCGACCCGCTCGCCGGCGAGCGCTCCTGGCCGCTCAATCACGCACCGCTCGTCCTCACCGGGCAGGAGTGGAAGACGATCGCCGCCGGCGTCGCCCAGCGCGCGCAGCTGCTCGATACCGTGCTCGGCGACATTTACGGGCCCGGCCGATTGATCGCCAATGGCGCGTTGCCGGCCGCCGCCATCACCGGCAGCCCCGATTATCTGCGGCCCGTGCAGGGCACGGCCGGGGCCGGACAGCTCCAGATCTACGCCGCCGATCTCGGGCGCGGCCCCGACGGGCGCTGGTGGGTTCTGAGCGACCGCACCCAGGCGCCATCCGGCGCGGGCTATGCGCTGGAGAACCGCCTCGCCATCGGCCGCGCCTTCCCGGACCTGTTCCGGACGATGAATGTCGAGCGGCTTGCCGCCTTCTTCCAGGGGTTCCGCGCCGGGCTCGTCGCGCGCGCCCGGCGCGTCGAGCCGCGCATCTGCCTGCTGACCCCGGGTCAGATGCATGAGAGCTATTTCGAGCAGGCTTATCTCGCCCGCTATCTCGGCTTCCTGCTGGTCGAGGGCGGTGACCTCGTCATGCGCGACGGACTCGTGCATGTCCGCACCATCGCCGGCTTCAAGCGCGCCGACGTGATCTGGCGGCGCATCGACGGCGACTTCGCCGACCCGCTGGAGCTCAACGCCCGTTCTGCGCTCGGCGTGCCAGGCCTGGTCGACGCGGTGCGGGCCGACAACGTCGTCGTCGCCAACGGACTCGGCTCCGGCGTGGTCGAGGCGCGGGCGTTGATGGGGTTCATGCCGCGGCTGGCACGGGAGATCCTCGGCGAGGAGCTGGTCCTGCCGAACATCGCGACCTGGTGGTGCGGCCAGCCGCGCGAGCGCGGGATCGTGCTCGACAGGCTGGAGCAGATGAGCGTCGCGCCCGCCTTTCGCGCGCCCGGCGACGGGCTCGACGGCGGCACCATGCTGGTCGCCGATCTCGACAGGAGCGAGCGCGCGGCGTTGCGCGCCCGGATCGCCGAGCGCGGGCTCGACTATGTCGGGCAGGAGGTGGTCCGCCTCTCGACCATGCCGGTGATGCAAGGCAGCCGGCTGGACCCCCGGCCGATGACGCTGCGCGTCTTCGCCGCCGCGACGCCCGATGGCTGGCAGGTGATGCCCGGGGGCTTCTGCCGCATTTCCGAGGAATGTGACGCGCGGGCCGTGACCATGCGCGCGGGCGTGCGCTCCAGCGACGTCTGGATCACCTCCGACCGGCCAGTCGAGCAGGTGACGCTGCTGCCGAGCCCGGACCGGATCGCGATCCGCCGCATCGTCGGCATCCTGCCGAGCCGCGCCGCGGACAACCTGTTCTGGCTCGGCCGCTATCTCGAGCGCAGCGAGGCGACCTTGCGGCTGGTGCGCGCCCTGCTCGGCCGGCTGATCAATGCCGATGACCAGGCGCCGGGTCATGCCGAGACGATCAAGAGGCTCGCCAACCTGCTCGTGGCCTGGGGCGCGGCGCCGACGACCACCAAGGCCCGCTCGGTCGCGGCGCAGGCGCGCTTCGCTTTGCACGACTTCGACCAGTACGGTTCGGCTGCCGCCTCGGTGCGCGAGGCGCGACGCACCGCCTCCGTCATCCGCGAGCGGCTCTCAGTCGACGCCTGGCGACTCTTCGGCGATCTGCAACGCCAGCTCGCCGAACCGGGCAAGCTGGAGAGCGAGGGCGAGGCCTTCGAGATCGCCGACAGCGCGCTGAAATCGCTCGCCGCCTTCTCGGGCCTGTCGCAGGAGAACATGGTGCGCGGCGCCGGCTGGCGTTTCCTCGACATCGGCCGGCGGATCGAGCGCGGCGTCACCACCTGCCGCTTCGCCCGTCATTTCGTCGAGAACGACGCGCCCGGCAATTGCCTCGACGCCTTGCTCGACCTGACGGATTCTCAGATCACCTATCGCTCGCGCTATATGCTCGGCGCCGCGCTGCAACCCGTTCTCGATCTCGTCATGCTCGACCCCTATAATCCACGCTCCGTAGCTTTCCAGATCGAGCGGCTCGATGCCGAAATCGCAGCCCTGCCCTCGCTTCACGACGACGGCATGCTGGAGGAGCCGCGCCGGCTCGCGCTCAAGCTCGCCGCCGAATGCCGCACCGCGGAAGCCAGCCGGCTCGACCGCACCGGCATCCTCTTTTTCGAGCAATTGCTGATGGGCCTCTCGAACGCGGTGGCCGAGCGCTATTTCCTGCAGAACTCCCGGCCGGAAGGTTCGCGGATGACGCGACTCGCGTAAGGGAGACGGCGTGATCTACGCCATTCGCCATCTCACCGCCTACGCCTATAGCCGGCCGGTGCCGTTTGCGCGCTGCATCCTGCGCGTGCTGCCGCGCGACGGGGCCGGCCAGCGCGTGTTGACGAGCCAGCTTGCGGTGAACCCGCGCGGAGCCGAGCGGCGGGACGGGGTCTGCTTCTTCGGCAATCGCACGACCGCGCTGACCATCGCCAGATCGCATCGCGAGCTGAGGATCGAGATGACTTCGCGCGTCGAGGTGACGCGGGCGGCCGCCCCCTTCCCGGGCCTGACCCGGCGCTGGGAGGAGGTCGCCGAGCTCGCGCTGCAGGCACAGAGCCTGTCTCCGACTTCCCCGGCCCAGTATCTCTATCCCAGCCGGCTAGTGCCGACCGTGTCGGAGATCACCGACTACGCCCGCAGGAGCTTTGCGACGAAGCGGCCGGTCTTCGAGGCGGCGAGCGAGCTGATGGGCCGCATCCGCAAGGAGTTCGTCTACGACCCGGAGGCGACCGAGGTCTCGACACCGATCCGCGAGGCCTTCGCCAACCGCCACGGCGTCTGCCAGGACTTCGCCCAGATCATGATCGCCGGGCTGCGTGGCCTCGGCCTGCCCGCGGCTTATGTCAGCGGCTATCTGCGCACCATCCCGCCGGAGGGCCAGCCGCGGCTCGAAGGGGCCGACGCCACCCATGCCTGGGTGATCCTCTGGTGCGGGCCGGAGACCGGCTGGATCGGGCTCGATCCGACCAACGACCTCGTTGTCGCCGACGACCACATCGTCACTGCGACCGGGCGCGACTATGCCGACGTCTCGCCGCTCGACGGCGTGCTGGTCGGCCCCGGCAGCCAAAAGCTCGATGTCAAGGTCGACGTCATTCCGGTAGCGTCATGACCAGGCCGGCCATAGGCGGCATCCTGTTCGACAAGGACGGCACGCTGATCGACTATCAGGCGAGCTGGGCACCGACCAATCTCGGCGCAGGCCGGCTCGCAGCCCGGGGCGATACCGAATTGGCGGCGCGGCTGCTGACGATCGCCGGTGTCGACCCTGCGACAGGCTACGCCACCTCCGACGGGCTGCTCGCCTCCGGCAATACCGAGGACGTGGCGCAGGCCTGGGCGGAAGCGGGTGCGCCGTTCGGCGTGGAAGATCTGACCGAGCAGCTCGATACGCTGTTCCGGTCCGCTGTCGTGGCCGCCGTGCCCGTTTGCGATCTTGCTGCCCTGTTCGCAGCTCTCACCGGCCGCGGGCTCGTCCTCGGCATCGCGTCCAGCGACAGCGAAGCGGCGGTTCTAGCGACGGCCGAGCGCTTCGGCCTCGAACCGCATCTGGCTTTCCAATGCGGCTATGATTCCGGCCATGGCGCGAAGCCTGGACGCGGCATGGTCGATGGCTTCTGCAGCGTTACGGGCCTGCCGGCGGATGCCGTCGCCGTCGTCGGCGATTCCAGCCATGACATGCACATGGCGGCTGCGGCAGGAGCAGGCTATCGCATCGCCGTGCTGACCGGAGCCGGCAGCGCCGAGGTCTTACGCCCGCTCAGCCATCTGCTGCTGCCGAGCATCGCCGGGTTGGAGCAGGTGCTGTTCGATTGAGCGCGTTGTTCGAGGCTCGTGGAAACTCACAGCCCTCATCCTGAGGAGCGAGCACAGCTCGCGTCTCGAAGGATGTTCCAGTGGTCTCGCGAGCCTCCTGGAGCATCCTTCGAGACGCCGCTTCGCGGCTCCTCAGGATGAGGGCTGAGAAGAACAAACCGAAGAGCAATACGAAAAAGGCCGCGCTTGCGGCGCGGCCCCGATAATCCTGGATGACGCCAGGCTCAAGCGAGCGTGTAGGAGGTCTTCACCGTGGTGTAGAACTCGCGGGCATAGGCGCCCTGCTCGCGCGGCCCGTAGCTGGAGCCCTTCCGGCCGCCGAACGGCACATGGTAGTCGACGCCGGCCGTCGCGAGGTTGACCATCACCATGCCGGCTTCGGCATTGCGCTTGAAGTGCGTCGCATGCTTCAGCGAGGTCGTGCAGATGCCCGAGGACAGGCCGAACTCGGTGTCGTTGGCGACCGCGAGCGCCTCCTCGTAATCCTTGACGCGGATGACGTTGGCGACCGGGCCGAAGACCTCCTCGCGCGAGATGCGCATGGCGTTGGTCGTCTCGGTGAACAGCGCCGGCTGCAAATAGAAGCCGGGGGTCTCGCGGTTGAGCAGTTCGCCGCCCCAGGCGAGCTTGCCGCCCTCGTCGCGGGCGATCTGGATGTATTTCAGGTCCTGGTCGAGCTGGCTCTGGTCGACGACCGGGCCGATCGTGGTGCCGGCCTTCAGCGCATCGTCGACGGTGACGCCCTTCAGCCGCTCGATCGCCGCCTCGACGAAGCGGTCATGAATGCCGGCCTGGACGATCAGGCGCGAGGAGGCCGTGCAGCGCTGGCCGGTCGAGAAGAAGGCGCCCTGCACTGCAGCCTCGACCGCAACCTTGAGATCCGCGTCGTCGAGCACGACGAGCGGGTTCTTGCCGCCCATCTCGAGCTGGACCTTCTTCATCGGGTTGCCGGCGATGCAGGCGGCCGCGACCTTGCGGCCGGTCGAGACCGAGCCGGTGAAGGAGATCGCGTGCACATCCTTATGCTCGAGCAGCGCCTGCCCGACGACCGAGCCGCGGCCCATCACCAGGTTGAGCACGCCCTTGGGCAGGCCGGCGCGCTGGATGATGTCGACCAGCGCCCAGGCCGAACCGGGCACGAGGTCGGCCGGCTTGATCACGACGCAGTTCCCGTAGGCCAAAGCCGGGGCGATCTTCCAGGCCGGGATCGCGATCGGGAAGTTCCAGGGCGTGATCATGCCGACGATGCCGACTGGCTCGCGGGTGACCTCGACGCCGACGCCGGGACGCACGGAGGGAATGCTCTCGCCGTTCAGGCGCAGGCACTCGCCGGCGAAGAAGGCGAAGATCTGGCCGGCGCGGGTAGCCTCGCCGATGCCTTCCGGCAGGGTCTTGCCTTCCTCACGCGACAGCAGGCGGCCGAGTTCGTCCTTGCGGGCGAGGATCTCGTCGGAGGCCTTCTTCAGGACCTCGTAGCGCTCCTGCGGGGTGGTACGGCTCCAGGCCGGGAAAGCAGCCTTGGCGGCGGCGACTGCGTTGTTCAGGTCCTCGACCGACCCTTGCGCGTACTCACCGACGACGTCGTTGGTGTTCGAGGGGTTGATGTTGCGCGAGACGCTCTGCGAGCTGGTCCACTCGCCGGCGATCAGGTTTTTGAAGGGAGCATTCATGCGCAGGGCCTCCGCGGTTCATCGCAACGATGGAGGTCGTGTTAACGCCTTTGCGCGGCTCGCGCCATGCGCCAGCGACGCGCCGGCATGCAGAATCTGAGATTTCAGGCGGACGCGCGTCAGAACTCCGCGTCGAGTTCCTCCAGCTCCTCGGGCTCGAGCTTCGCGGCCTCGATCCAACGACGCAGCGCCGGCCAGGCCATGATCGTCTGGCAATAGCCCTCGCTGACCGGATCGAGCACGACGTCATAGGTCAGGAAGCGCAGGCAGACCGGCGCGTACATTGCGTCGGCCATGGTCAGGTCCCCGCCAAACAGGTAAGACCCGCCATAGCGAGCAAGGCAGTCGCGCCAGATCTCCGTGACGCGATCGATGTCGGCCTGCGCGCCGGTCCAGACCTTGAAGCCCGGATAGTGAGCCTTGAGGTTCATCGGCAGCGCCGAACGCAAATTGGCGAAGCCGGAATGCATCTCGCCCGAAATCGAACGGCAATGGGCGCGCGCCGTCACCTCCCGCGGCAGCAGGCCGGCATCGGGCCTGAGTTCGTCGAGATAGCCTGCGATCGCGAGCGTATCCCAGACCTCGACGCCGTCGTGGCGGAGGCAAGGCACCAGGAATGAAGGCGAGAGCAGCAACAGCTCCGCCCGCGCTGACGGGTCATCCACCGAGAGCAGGATCTCCTCCACCTCGAGCCCGGCAAGCTGACAGAGCAGCCAGCCTCGCAGGGACCAGGAGGAATAATTCTTGCTGCTGATCGTCAAGGTGGCGGCCATTCGGCATCCTCCGCATGCTCGATCAAGGTTCATAGCAAAACATGTTCCAGAGAATGCGACATGGAAAACGTGCTTGCGAACCGCGATTGCTGCAGCGCAACATAGCCTTGCGCGCTTGCCGCTGGCTCTATCGGGGTCGCTGACGAATGCTCTATCTCGCCTATCAGGCCCAATCGGACCTCATCAATCCGGCCCGTACGCTTGCGCAGGCTGCAATCGTTGCACTCGGCAGCCGGGCGATGCTCAGCCAGCCCTTGAGCGCGTCCGCCGTGGCTGCAGGCTACGAACTGATATCACGCGCCGGGCTGACCCATGACCGGCCGCCCTACGGCATCGACAAGGTGGTGAGCGGCAATCGCGAGGTGCCGATCACCGAAGAGGCGGCTCTGACCCTCCCCTTCGGCACGCTGCTGCACTTCAGGAAGGACACCGACCTGCAGCAGTCGAAGGTGCTGGTCGTGGCGCCGCTCTCCGGCCACTTCGCCACCCTGCTGCGCAACACCGTGGCGACGCTACTGCAAGACCACGACGTCTACATCACCGACTGGCACAATGCGCGCGAAGTGCCGCTCTCGGCCGGGGCGTTCGGCTACGACGACTATGTCGACTATCTGATCCGCTTTATCGAGACGCTCGGTCCTGAGACCCACATCGTCGCTGTCTGCCAACCTTGTGTGCAAGTGCTCACCGCAGCGGCAGTGATGGCCCAGGCCGCTCACCCTGCACAGCCACGCAGCATGACGCTGATGGCCGGACCGGTCGACACCCGGATCAATCCGACGACGGTCAACAAGCTCGCCACCGACAAGCCGATCGGCTGGTTCGAGAAGAACCTGATCGCACGCGTGCCCACGCGCCATCCAGGCGCCGGCCGCAAGGTCTATCCGGGCTTCATCCAGCTCGGCGCCTTCATGGCGATGAATATGAGCCGCCACATCAACGCGCATATCGACCTGTTCACCCATCTCGCCACCGGCGAGGTGGAGAAGGCGGAGGCGATCAAGACCTTCTACGACGAGTATTTCGCTGTCCTGGACCTGCCTGCCGAGTTTTATCTCGAAACGGTGCAGTGGATATTCCAGGAGGCGCGTCTGGCTGCGGGCACGCTGACCTATCGCGGCGAGACGGTCGATTGCCGCGCCATTCGCCGCACGGCGCTGATGACCGTCGAGGGCGAGCGCGACGACATCTGCTCGCTCGGGCAAACGGCCGCCGCCCACGACCTGTGCTCCGGGCTCAAGCCGTTTCGCAAACGCCACCACATGCAGGCCGGTGTCGGGCATTACGGCGTGTTCTCGGGCCGCAAATGGGACGGGCAGATCTACCCGATCGTGCGGAACATGATCCTGGCAAACAGCTGAACCGTCACTTCTCCTTGATTGACAGGCCGTTCTTGCCGACCGAGATCTCGACGCCCTCCGGCTGCTTCTTCTCCTGATAGAGCGCGTAGCTGACGGCCCCGAGTCCGAGAACGAGCAGAGCGACCAGAAGAACAAGCGTATTGCGGGACAGCGTCATCAGGAACTCCGTTGCAGTGGCGCCGGCTCGGCGCTCCCATCAACGCCGACGCCCGCGCCCGGTTCCGGCTTCCTCAGGCAAGAGGCTCGCTCCGTGCCGCGAGAGCCTGCGCGAGATTGGCTTCCGTCTGGGCTGCAATCCGGCCGATCAGGTAGGTGGCCAGGCTCGACCAGGCGACACCCAGGCACCAGCCGCCGAGTACGTCGCTCGGCCAGTGCACGCCGAGATAGACCCGGCTTAGGCCGATCGCGATCATCAGCGTCCAGGCGACCCATAGGCAGAGCCGGGCGATATCGGCTCGATGCGAGGCGATGCCTACGAAGCTGGCGATGCTGAGCAGCACCACAGCCGCCAGGAAGGCATGGCCGCTCGGGAAGCTCGCCGTGAAGGTCAGCGCGGCATGCTCGACAATGTCGGGCCGCTCGCGTCCGAAGGCGAGCTTAAGCACCGTGCTCGCCGCCGTCGCCAGCAAGACGCTGGCCAGAAGGCCGATCGCCAGGGGTCGGTGACCGCAGAGCCGCAAGGTCAAGACTGCGATCACGGTAGCGACGCCGAGCCCGATGAAACTGCCGAGCGCGGTCAGGTCGCGCATCATCTCCCGGAACCAGGCAGGGCCGATCGGCATGGAGGGGTTGGCCGGGTCGCGGAACAGCATAACCAGCGCGCTGTCGAGCGCGGAACTGCCGTCGGAGACGACATAGAAGGCCAGGCCGATGAAGCCGAAGATCGCCGCGACAGGCAGAAGGAAGCGCGGCTGGAGCAGAAACATCGAGGGCCTCATGACGGGAACTGGTACTCGGCTGGATAGGGCAACGGCTCGGGCTCGGGCTCGGCCGGCCGGGCGGCGATCACCTGCAACGCGCCCGGCAGCAGGCGATACGCGAACGGGCTGGCGCTGCGCTCGACCTCGCCGTCGAAGGTGACATGGCCCCGGCGCTTGTCACGGCGGATGATCGTCACCGCCGTGCCGGTCAGCGAGACGAGGTTATGGGAGCTTCGCCAGCTGCCGGTCAGCATCGAGAACGCCGCCTTGGCCCGCGAGAGCAGCCCCCCGGTGTCGAGGATGTGCACCTCGAACTCGCCGCCATCGAGACGGCTACGGCGCCATTCGGCACCGTCGAACTGGTTGACGGTGACCAGGACTGCATCCGCCTGGACCTGACGGCGCTCGCCGGCGATCTCCATCTCGATGCGGATCGCATGGGTGAACAGGATCGAGCGCGTCGCGGCGAAGAGGAAGGCGACGAGGCGGCTGAACGGGAAGCGGCGGCGGGCATATTCGCGCTGGCGCGCCATCAGGCTGAAGAAGCCCATGCCGGAAATCGAATGGAACAGCCGGCCGTTGACACTGCCAAGATCCATCGCGACCGGGGCGCCCTGGCAGACCGCGGTAATCTGCTCCTCCAGCGTACCGACGAGGCCGAGGTCGCGGCCGAGCACGTTGACCGTGCCGAGCGGCAGCACGCCGACGGGCCGCTTGCAGCCGATCAGTACCGGCAGAGCGCCGTTGATCGTGCCGTCGCCGCCGGCGATGACGGTGGTGACGCCTTCGTCGGCGACCGCAGCCCGCAAGCGCTCCTGCAATTGGCGTGGCGACACCACTTCGACCGCAGCCCGGCAACCGGCGACCTCGAACGCCGTAGCGATGCGCTGCGCAAAGACGTCCGCGCCCGCCTCCAGCACCGCGCCGGCGCGCGCATTGGCGATGACGCGGAAGCAGCGCTGCTGCGCCTGCGTTTCGAGCACGGGCAACGGGTCCGATACATTCGCCATCAGGCGGCGATATGGGCGTCCCTCTTGGCGGGAACAAGGCGGGATATCGCCGACACGGTCTGCACCGGCTCGTCCTCGACCTCTTCGGTGACAACCTCGAAGCGCTGCAGCCAGTGCGGGCCGAAGGAGGTCAGCATCGGAACGTCGGTGGCGTCGCGGCCGCGCGCGATGACGACGCGGCCGATGCGACGCTGGTTATGGCGGGCGTCGAAGGTATGCCAGCGCCCGCCGAGCCAGACCTCGAACCAAGCGTTGAAATCCATCGGCGCCGGATCGGGCGGCACGCCGATGTCGCCGAGATAGCCGTTGCAATACCGCGCCGGAATGTTGAGGCAGCGGCACAGGGTGATCGCGAGATGGGCGAAGTCCCGGCAGACGCCGATACGCTCGTTGAAGGTCTCGGCCGCAGTGCGGGTGTTGCGCGCGAAGGCGTAGCCGAAGCTGACATGATTGTGGACGAACTGGGTCACTGCCTGCACGCGGGCCCAGCCCGGCTCGACCTGGCCGAACAGACTCCAGGCCGTGTCCGCCAACCGGTCGGTCTCGCAATAGCGGCTGCCGAGCAGATAGGGGAGGACCGCGTCGGGCAGCTCCGCTGGAGCGATTTCACTGGCTGAGAGATCGACATTGTCGGGCGCACCACTGTCATGGACGAGGCCCTCGCAGGCGATCCTCACGCCACCCGCCGGCGCGACGAGGCGGCGGCAGATGTTGCCGAACGGGTCGAGATGCTGGCTGAGCGCGATCGGCCGGCCCGGGCCTCGCAGCGGGGTCACACGCATCTCGTCGGGCCGGATCAGATCATGGCGGCGCGAGGGGTGGACGTCGAGCAATGTGAGCAGAGCGGTTGGCTGCTCGCAAACGAGCTCTATGCGATAGCCGTAACGAATGTGCATGATGACCTCAACGCTGCGCGATGGGAGCCGCCCCGCCGCGGGAAATCCCCGGCCGGCACTCAATGACGCACGGCTTCGCCCGAGGTTCCGCGTCCATGGGGAGCAAGCGCGCATAAAAAAGGTGCGGACCTTTCGGCCCGCACCACGCAATCACGACGATCCGGCTGGGGGGATAGCGACCGCCGTGAGTTGCGCCTTTGTGTGGAACGCCGGCCCTGAGGCGCGCTCTCACATCATCCAGTAGGGCATCGTGCCGTAATAGTCGTGCACGCGCTTGCCATACTCCTTGTCGTGCCAGTCCGGCTCGCCATCGGCCCCGTACATCGGGGCTGCCTCAAGCTTCTCGCGGGTCAGCGGCACGACATAGCCGCCCTTCTCGACATCGTAGTCGAGCATGCTCCACGGGATCGGGTGATACTTCTCGCCGAGGCCAAGGAAGCCGCCGAACGACATGATCGCATAGGCGACCTTACCCGTCGCCTTGTCGAGCATGACGTCGTAGATCGAGCCGAGATGCTCGCCGGCGGTGTTGTAGACTTCGGTGCCGGCGACACGCGCTCCGGCGATCAGCGGATTGGCGGCGTGAGAGGCTGCGGTCATCGTAGCGCTCATCGGTCCCTCCATGAATAGCGTAGGCGGCCGACCTTCGGGCCGGCTCGTCCCATCAACCCGGTGCACGCGACCGGGTTCCCTCCGCCGCCGACAAAAATCGCATGGTCTCGAGAGGGTTCTCGGCGGCCCGGCGCTGCTGCAGCGGGCTTTGCAGCGGAGCTGATCGCCCGTGGAACAAAAGCCGGCTCATTCGGTTGGACGATCGATCGAGCGTGCGGCTCCGGCCGGCACGATTTAGGCGGCGAGCAAGCGCCAAGTGGCGCTGCCGAGCAATCCATCCGCGGCACACCACGACAGCGATCTTGAATGTCTCGTAGCGAAGCCGTCGGCTTTCAAAGGAACGAAACAGCGATGATCAGGAAACTTCTTCTGGTGACCGCCGCGGCAGCTGCGCTCGGCGCCTGTACCCCGCGCGAAGAGCGAACCGCGACGGGCGCCCTGATCGGCGCCGGCGCTGGCGCGCTGATCGGCGGCGCCGCGACCGGCCGTGCCGGCGGGGCCTTGGCGGGTGCGGCGATCGGCGGCGTCGGCGGCGCCATCATCGGCGATGCGACCTCGCCCAGACGTGTCTGCGTCGGCCGCGACGAATGGGGCCGCCGCGTCCGTTACGAATGTTGATTGCGACAACATGGCGAGCGGCGGGCCATCCCCGCCGCTCCCCTCAAACGCTGCCGTAAGGTCCGAAGCGGCCGACGAAGCGGTGGCGGCCGCCGGGATAGAGCAGTCGCACCGCCGTGATCGGTTCGGCCTGGTTCCAGGTCCGGCGCTCGACCAGCAGACAAGGCTCGCCGGCATCGATCTTCAAAAGCTCCGCCTCCTGCGCCTCGGCCGCGATGGCGCTGATCGCGTGCTCGGCCTGCGTCCACAGGCTGTTTTGCAGCAGCCAGTCGCCAGGCGGAGTTTCGGCGAAGCTCTCGTCGGTGACCTGCGGGATGGTCTCGATATGGATCACCCGGTCTTCCAGCACATGCGGCGCGCCATCGGCGAAATGCAGCAAGGTCAGATGCGCGACATTGGCGGAGCGCCCGAGCTCGAAGCGGGTGGCGAGATCGCGCGACGCCTTACCGTTGCTCCTCTGCAGGATTCGGTAGCTATAGATTTGGCCGAGCTCGCGAACTTCCTGCGGGATTGAGAGGATGTCGAGCATGGCGTGGCTCGCCGGCGGGCTCGCGACGATCGTGCCCGAGCGGCGACGGCGGGTAATCAAGCCCTCGCGAGCGAGCTGCGCCAGCGCACGGTGCACGGTCATGCGCGAGGCGCCGAGCTTCTCCATCAGCGCATGCTCGGCCGGGACCGCCGTTCCCGGCGGCCAGGTGCCGGCCAGGATCAGATCGCGGATGGCGCGGCGAATCTGGTCGTAGAGCGGGCCGGCTCCGTCCAGCGACACGGCGTCGATCTGAGGTGCGCTCATGGCTCCCTGTCGTTCAGGCGAGGAGGTTGCGGATCACCTGGCCATAGCGGGCAGCGATGCGGGCGCGGTCAATGTGCCGGCCGCCGCTGACCACAGGCTTTCCACCAACGATCACCTCCGCGACCGGCAAGGCAGGCGCGGCGAAGATCGCGCTGTCGAGCGCGACGTCGCCGGCCTTGCCGACGATCGCGGGATGGTCAGCGTCGAGGGTGACGAGATCGGCGCGACGGCCGACGGCGATCGCGCCGATGCTGCGCCCGCAAGCCTGGGCGCCGCCGGCGCAGGCATCCGTCCAGAGCCGCAGGCCGGCTGAGACGCCAGCTTCAGCCCAGAGCGCGCGACGCCGGTCACGCAGGCGCTGCGAATATTCGAGCACGCGCAGCTCGCCGCCGGCGCCGATCTCGACATTGGAATCGCTGCCGACGCCGATGCGCCCGCCCTTTGCCCGATAGCGCACACCGTCGAAGATGCCGTCACCGAGATTGGCCTCGGTGATCGGGCACAGGCCCGCGACCGCGCCGGAGAGCGCCATGGCATCACGCTCGGCATCGCTGAGATGGGTGGCGTGGATCAGGCACCAGCGCTCGTTCACCGCGGTGTTCTGCATCAGCAATTCAACCGGCCGCCGGCCGGTGATGGCGAGGCTGTCCTCGACCTCGCGGGTCTGCTCGGCGACATGGATGTGCAAGGGCACATCCTTGCGCAGCTCCGCGACCCAGTTGAGGTCCTCGAGTGCCACCGCGCGCAGCGAATGCGGCGCCAAGCCGACGCGGGCATCGGAAAGACCGGCGACCGCCTTCTCGCTGCCCTCGATCAGACGGGCATAGGCGTCGCGATCGTTGAGGAAGCGGCGCTGTCCCGCCGCGGCCGGCGCCTTGCCGAAATTGCCGTAGCGATAGAGCACCGGCAGCAGGGTCAGGCCGATGCCAGTCTGCTCGGCCGCCGCCGCGATCGCGCTGCCCATGGTGGCGATGTCGGCATAGGCGGCACCGTCCTTGTCGTGATGGAGGTAGTGGAACTCGGCGAGCGCAGTGAAGCCACCCTCCAGCATCTCCACCATGGCCTGCGCCGCGATCGCCTGGACATCGTCGGGGCTCAGCCGGTCGAGGAAGCGGTACATCACCTCGCGCCAGGTCCAGAACGAATCCTCTGAGGCGCCGCGGCGCTCGGCCAGGCCCGCCATGCCGCGCTGGAAGGTGTGACTGTGCAGATTGGGCAGGCCGGGCAAGGCCAGGCCTGACAGCTTCGTTGCGCCCGCAGGAGCCGCCTGCCCTGCCGCGACCGACATGATCACTCCTTGATCGAGCGTCAGCGAGACGTTCTCGGCGAAGCCCTCGGGCAGCAGCGCCTGGGCGAGGTGCAGAGTCGTGTGTCCGGTCACGCGGCTTTCCTTTTTATTTGCATATGCAAATCGAGCTTGCTATTTGCATATGCAATTGTCTAGCATAATCTGAAAGTGGACGAAGTCGAGAGGAAGCGACGTGGCGGCGACCCCTTCCCCCAGCCACCGAGTGTGGACCAATGCCCGGCTCGCGACCATGGTGGCCGATACCGGCACGCCCTATGGCGCGATAGAGAATGGCGCCGTCGTCGCTCAGGAAGGCCGCATCGTCTTCGCCGGCCCGCGCAGCAACGCGCCCGGCTTCGGCAACGCCGAGGTGACCGACTGCGAAGGCCGCTGGATCACGCCCGGCCTGATTGATTGCCACACCCATCTCGTCTATGGCGGCGACCGCGCCCACGAGTTCGAATTGCGCCTGAAGGGTGCGAGCTATGAGGAGATCGCGCGCGCCGGTGGCGGCATCGTCTCATCAGTCAAGGCGACCCGCGCGGCGAGCGAGGACGAGCTCTTCGCCAGCGCCGACAAGCGCCTCTCGGCGCTGATCGCCGAGGGCGTCACCACGGTCGAGATCAAGTCGGGCTACGGGCTCGACATCGACAGCGAGGTGAAGGTGCTCACCGTCGCCCGCCGGCTCGGGCGCGAGCGCCCGGTCGGCGTACAGACCACCTTTCTCGGCGCCCATGCGGTTCCCGCCGAGTTCAAGGGACGTTCGGGCGATTATATCGACCTCGTCTGCGGCCCGATGCTCGATGCCATCGCCGATCAAAACCTCGCCGACGCGGTCGACGTCTTCTGCGAGGGCATCGCCTTCTCGCCCGAGGAGACGGCCCGCGTCTTCACTGCGGCCAAGGCCAGGGGCTTGCCCGTCAAGATCCATGCCGAGCAGCTCTCCAATCTCGGCGGCGCGGCGCTGGCGGCCGGCTTCGGCGCACTCTCGGCCGACCATCTCGAACATCTTGACGAGGCCGGGGTGATCGCCATGGCCAAAGCCGGCACGGTCGCCGTCGTCCTGCCCGGCGCGTTCTATTTCCTGCGCGAAACCGTGAAGCCGCCGATCGAGCTGCTGCGCCAGCATGGCGTGCCGATCGCGCTCGCCACCGACGCCAATCCCGGTACTTCGCCGCTGACCTCGCCGCTCATGACCATGAACATGGGCTGCACCCTGTTCCGGCTGACGCCTGAGGAGGCGCTGGCGGGCATGACCCGCAACGCCGCGCTCGCCCTCGGACTTCAGGACGAGATCGGCACGCTGGAGGCTGGCAAGGCCTGCGATCTCGTCATCTGGGAAATCGAGCGCCCGGCCGAGCTCGCCTACCGCATCGGCTTTAACCCGCTTCACACCCGCATCCGGAACGGACAATGACCACGCTCTCGCTCACCCCCGGCAAGGCCTGCCTCGCCGACTGGCGCCATGTCATCGACGGCGCCACCGTCGCCCTGACGCAGACCGGCGCGATCGCCGGCGCCCAGGCGATCGTCGACGACATCGTCGCCAAGGGCATCGTGACCTATGGTGTCAATACCGGCTTCGGCAAGCTCGCCAGCGTGCGCATCGCCGACAATGATCTCGCCACGCTGCAACGCAACCTCATCCTCTCACATGCGGTCGGCACCGGCCCTGCTCTCCCCGATTCCGTGGTCGCGCTGATCCTGGCGATGAAGGCGGCGAGCCTGGCGCGCGGCGCCTCGGGCGTCCGCCCCGTCGTGGTCGAGGCGCTGGTCGGCGCGCTCAAGGCCGGTGCGCTGCCGGTCGTGCCGGCCAAGGGCTCGGTCGGCGCTTCCGGCGACCTTGCCCCGCTCGCCCACCTGACCGCCGCTCTGATGGGCGTTGGCGAGATCAGGCTGAAGGGCGAAGTCCTGCCCGCAGCCGAGGCGCTGAAACGGATCGGTCAGGCGCCGCTCGCGCTCAGCGCCAAGGAAGGCCTGGCGCTGATCAACGGCACGCAGGTCTCGGCGTCCCTCGCGCTCGCCGGCCTTGCCAGCGTCGCCCGCGTCTTCGATGCGGCGCTGATCGCCGGCGCGCTCTCGGTCGATGCGCTGAAGGGCTCCGACACGCCGTTCGACCCGCGCATCCAGCAGCTGCGCGGCCAGCCCGGCCAGATCAAGGTCGCGGCCCTGCTGCTCGACCTCATCGCAAAGAGCGAGATCCGCGAGAGCCACCGCTTCGGCGATAGCAAGGTCCAGGACCCGTATTCGCTGCGCTGCCAGCCGCAAGTGATGGGCGCGGTGCGCGATCTCCTCGGCAATGCCGCGGCGACGCTGGCGATCGAGGCCAATGCCGTCACCGACAATCCGCTGGTGCTCGGCCCCGGCGAGATCGTCTCGGGCGGCAATTTCCACGCCGAGCCGGTCGCCTTCGCCGCCGACATGCTGGCGATGGCCATCTGCGAGATCGGCAACCTCGCCGAACGCCGCATCGCGCTGCTGGTCGACCCCGTGATGAGTGGCCTGCCGCCCTTCCTCGCCCGTGACGCCGGCCTCAACTCCGGCTTCATGATCGCGCAGGTGACTGCCGCGGCGCTGGCCTCCGAGAACAAGCAGCGGGCCTATCCGGCTTCGGTCGACACCATCCCGACCTCTGCCAATCAGGAAGACCATGTCTCGATGGCGACGCATGGCGCCTTCCGCCTGATCGAGATGGCGAAGAATGCGGCGAGCATCATCGCGGTCGAATTGATGGCCGCGGCCGAGGCGATCGAGCATCACCGCCCACTGAAGACCTCACCGCGCCTCGAGCCGGTGCTGGCGCTGATCCGCGAAAGAATCGCGCCGCTGACCGAAGACCGCTACCTCGCCCCCGACCTCGCCGCCGCGACCGGGCTCGTGCTCTCGGGCGCGCTCGGCAAGGCGGCTGGCGTCGACAGCTTCGCGGAGCTCTCCGCATGAGCGCCGACATCGTCTCCGTCACGCGCGGCGCCTCGCCGCTGGTCCTGTCGATGCCGCATCCCGGCACCGGCCTGCCGGCCGAGATTGCGACGCAGCTCAATGCGCGCGGACAACTGGTCGAGGACACCGACTGGCATATGCGCCAGCTCTATGGCTTCGCCGAGCGCTTCCAGCCGACCATCATCGAAGCGCAGCTCTCGCGCTTCGTCATCGACCTCAACCGCGACCCGGCCGGCGTCTCGCTGTATCCCGGCCAGGCGACGACCGAGCTGGTGCCGACCACCACCTTCGACGGCGCGCCGATCTGGCAGGCCGCGCCGGACGAGGCCGAGATCGCCCGCCGGCGCGAGGCCTATTTCCAGCCCTATCATGACGCGCTCGCCGCCGAGATCGCACACGCCAAGGCGCAGCACGGCTTCTGCCTGCTCTGGGACTGCCATTCGATCAAGTCGGTGATTCCGCGCCTGTTCCCCGGCACGCTGCCGACGCTCAATCTCGGCACGAATTCGGGCCAGAGCGCTGCGCTTGCCGTGGAAGCCGCGGCGGCGCAGGCGATGGCCGGCAGCGCCTTCACGCAGGTGGTCAATGGCCGCTTCAAGGGCGGCTGGATCACCCGGCATTACGGCCAGCCGGCCGAACACGTGCACGCGCTCCAGATGGAGATCGCTCTGTCAGCCTATCTCACCGACGAAGCTGCGCCCTGGACCTTCGCTCCGGGCAAGGCCGCCAGCCTGCAAGCCACCCTTTCCGCCATGATCGACGCCGCGCTCGCCGCTGCGACCCAGCTCGAACGGAGCAAGCCATGACCCGCCTGGACAATACCCGCGTCATCCGCCCCGCCACCGGCACCGAGCTCAGCGCGAAGAGCTGGCTGACCGAAGCGCCGCTGCGCATGCTGATGAACAACCTGCATCCGGATGTCGCCGAAAACCCGCAGGAGCTCGTGGTCTATGGCGGCATCGGCCGCGCCGCCCGCTCCTGGGAGGATTTCGACCGCATCGTCGCTGCCCTGCGCCAACTCGAGGCCGACGAGACCCTGCTGGTCCAGTCCGGCAAGCCGGTCGGCGTGTTCCGCACGCACAAGGATGCGCCGCGCGTCCTGATCGCCAATTCCAATCTCGTGCCGCACTGGGCGAACTGGGACCATTTCAACGAGCTCGATAAGAAGGGGCTCGCCATGTACGGCCAGATGACGGCCGGCTCCTGGATCTATATCGGCACGCAAGGCATCGTGCAGGGCACCTACGAGACCTTCGTCGAGGCCGGGCGCCAGCACTATGGCGGCAATCTCAAGGGCAAATGGGTGCTGACCGGCGGCCTCGGCGGCATGGGCGGCGCCCAGCCTCTCGCCGCGGTGATGGCCGGCGCCTCCTGCCTCGCGGTCGAGTGCAACCCGGACTCCATCGATTTCCGCCTGCGCACCCGCTATCTCGACGAGAAGGCCGCGAGCCTCGACGAGGCGCTGGCGATGATCGAGCACTGGACGAAGAACGGTGAGGCCAAGTCGGTCGGCCTGCTCGGCAACTGCGCCGAGATCCTGCCCGAGATGGTCCGCCGCGGCATCCGGCCGGACATGGTCACCGACCAGACCTCGGCCCACGACCCGGTCAACGGCTACCTGCCGAAGGGCTGGACCATGGGTCAGTGGCGGCAGGCGCGCGAAGGCAATCCGAAGGCCGTCGAGAAGGCGGCCCGCGCCTCGATGCGCGAGCATGTCGAGGCGATGATCGCCTTCCAGGACATGGGCATCCCGACCTTCGACTACGGCAACAACATCCGCCAGGTCGCCAAGGACGAGGGGCTGGAGAACGCCTTCGCCTTCCCCGGCTTCGTGCCGGCCTATATCCGCCCGCTGTTCTGCCGCGGCATCGGCCCGTTCCGCTGGGCCGCCCTCTCGGGCGACCCGGAGGACATCTACAAGACCGACGCCAAGGTGAAGGAACTGCTGCCCGACAACACGCACCTGCACAACTGGCTCGACATGGCGCGCGAGCGCATCGCGTTCCAGGGCGTGCCGGCGCGGATATGCTGGGTCGGCCTCGGCGATCGCCACCGGCTCGGCCTCGCCTTCAACGAGATGGTCAGGACCGGCGAACTCAAGGCGCCGGTGGTGATCGGCCGCGACCATCTCGATTCCGGCTCGGTCGCGTCGCCGAACCGCGAGACGGAAGCGATGAAGGACGGCTCGGACGCGGTCTCCGACTGGCCGCTGCTCAACGCCCTGCTCAACACGGCGTCAGGTGCGACCTGGGTCTCCCTGCATCATGGCGGCGGCGTCGGCATGGGCTTCTCGCAGCATTCGGGCGTCGTGATCTGCGCCGACGGCACGGATGACGCGGCAGCCCGCCTCTCGCGCGTGCTGTGGAACGACCCGGCCACCGGCGTGATGCGCCATGCCGATGCCGGCTACGACATCGCGCTCGACTGCGCCCGCGAGAAGGGGCTGAACCTGCCCGGCATCCTGGGCTGAACCCATGTGTCATTCCGGGGCTCCGCGCAGCGGAGAACCCGGAACCCACGACTGGGTGAACCTTACTGATCACCACGTCGCACCCCGTCGTGGGTTCAGGGTTCGCCCTTCGGGCGCCCCGGAATGACAAGGGTGGCTGCTTGAATTCGAAGGATCGTTCCATGCGCATCATCCGCGCCGCCGACTGCCTGGTCATGCCGTGGAAGAACGGCGGCGGGACGACGACCGAGATCGCGGTGGCGCCGGGAGGCGCCTCGCTGAATGATTTCGACTGGCGCATCAGCATGGCCCATGTCGGGCAGGACGGACCGTTCTCGTCCTTCCCGGGCATCGACCGGACCCTGTCGGTGCTGACCGGGGCCGGCATCACACTAGCTTTCGGCGATGGCGAGCGTATGCGGCTTGATCGCAGCAGCGCGCCCTACGCTTTCGCCGCCGACCGGGCGGTCGAGGGGCTGCTGGTCGACGGCCCGATCGACGATCTCAACGTGATGAGCCGGCGCGGCCGCTGGCGGCACCGGGTCGAGCGTCTCTCCGGCGCAGGCTCGCTCGACGCAAACAAAGGCCTGCTGGTCTTGGTCGCCCGCAAGGGCGACTGGCAGGTGAACGGCGCGGCGCTTTCCGCCGGCGACAGTGCGGTGCTGGATGCCCCGGGAGGCGTCGAGCTGGTGGCGAGCGGCGGTGAGGCTGAACTCTACGCGGTCTGGCTGACGCGCGAGGCCTGACCTAGGGCGTCATTCTCGGGCGGAGCGAAGCGCAGACCCGAGAATCTTATGACGAGAAGGCGCCTGCCGGAGCCCTCCCCTGCCTGAGATGCTCGAGTCAAGCCCGAGCATGACGAGTCCTTCAGGCCGCCTGCCGCGGCTGCGGGCCGACATAGACCGATTGCGGCCGGATCAGGCGGCCGGTCTCGATCTGCTCGCGGGCATGGGCGAGCCAGCCGGTGGTGCGGCCGAGCGCGAAGACGCAGGTGAAAGCCTCCGGCGGGAAGCCGAGCGCCTCCAGCAGCAGCGCCGTGTAGAACTCGACATTGGTTTCGAGCGAACGGCCGGGCTTGCGCTCGCGCAGGATGGCGAGCGCCGCCTGCTCGACCGCCTCGGCATGGCGCAGGCGCCCGGCATCGGCGCCGAGCCTGGCGATCGCCTGTTTCAGCGCATCGGCCCGCGGGTCGCGGACGCGGTAGATGCGGTGGCCAAAGCCCATCAGGCGCTCGCCGCGACCCAACGCATCCTCCAGCCAGGCGCGGGCATTGGCCGGTTCGCCAATTGCATCGAGCATCTCGATCACCGGCCCCGGCGCGCCGCCATGCAGCGGGCCTTTGAGCGCGCTGATCCCGGCCAGCACCGCCGAGACCAGCCCGGCTCGGGTCGAGGCGACGATGCGCGCCGCGAAGGTCGAGGCGTTGAGGCCGTGATCGGCGACGGTGACGAGATAGGTGTCGAGCGCCGCGGCTTGGGCGGAGGTCGGCGCCTCGCCGCGCAGCATGCGCAGCGTGTCGGCCGCCTGCGACAGGGCCGGATCGGGCGCGATCGGCGCGAGCCCACGCCGCTTGCGGACTGCGGCGGCAGTGAAGACGGCTGGCGCGGCGAGCAGCCTCAGCGCCGTGTCAGCCTCCTCCCCGTCAGCAATCTGCGCCGTCCAAGCGCGGATTGCCTCGACCGGCCCGAGATCGTCCGAGAGCGCAGTGCGCTCGACGATGCCGAAGAGATCGGTGCGGGCCTTGCCGAGCGCGGCCGGGAACTCGCGCCCCAGCGGCAGGCCGGGCAGCAGCCCATCGAACATCAGCGCCGCCATCTCCTCGAAGCTGGTGCTGCCAGCAAGCTCGGCGAGGCTGTGACCGCGGATCACCAGGCGGCCGGCAGCGCCGTCGACTTCCGAAAGCACGGTATGGGCGGCGACGACGTCATCGAGACCATCGGACATGTCAGGAACTCCTCAAAAGCGTTCGGCTCGAAAATCGGCTCCCGCATTGCAACAATCAATCTTGAACAATATAATCAATATATCTAAGGAAGGGCGATGCAGGACTGGCTGACGGCACAGGAGGCGATGACGCGGCTCGGGCTGAAGCCGCAGACGCTCTACGCCTATGTCAGCCGCGGGCTGATCGAAGCGCGCGGCGACGAAGGCGATTCCAGGCGCAGCCTGTACCGTGCCGAGGACATCGCCCGGCTGGAGCATCGCAAGGCGCGCGGCCGGCGTCCGGCCGCGATCGCCGAGGATGCCATCGCCTATGGCGAGCCTGTCCTGTCTTCGAGCATCACCACGATCGAGCGCGGCGGCCTCTGGTATCGCGGGCAGGATGCGGCCCGCCTCGCCGAGAGCGCCAAGCTGGAAGACGTCGCGCGCCTGCTCTGGGATTGCGGCACGCAGCGCTTCCCGCCTCTGGCGACGATCGTGCCGCCGGGCGAGCCACTGGCGCGCGTCTTCGCGACGATCGCAGCGCGGACCGCGACCGACCGGCCTATGGTCGGGCGCGCCAAGAAGGCGCTCTATCTCGAAGCCGCCGCCGTGCTCGACACGCTGGTCGACGCGATCGCCGGTGGGCCGGGCGAAGGGCCGATCCATGCCCGGCTGGCCCGGGCCTGGGGTTGCGAAGCAAAAGGCGCCGAGCCGATCCGGCGGGCGCTCGTCCTGCTCGCGGACCATGAGCTCAACGCCTCGACCTTCGCCGCCCGCGTCACCGCCTCGACCGGCGCCTCGCTCGCCGCCTGCGCGCTGGCGGGGCTCGCGGCGCTTTCAGGGCCCTCGCATGGTGGTGTCGCGCCGCGCGTGCTGGCACTGATGCGGGAGATCGAGCGGGACGGGCTGGAGGCTGCGCTGGCGGCAAGGCTGGAGGCCGGCGCCAGGCTGCCCGGCTTCGGCCATCCGCTCTATCCCGACGGCGACCCGCGGGCGCGAGCCCTGTTCGCAGCGTTCGAGCCGCCGCCGGCCTATGCGCAGGCCCAGGCCGCCATCGCCGCCTTGACGGGCGAGGAACCGAACATCGACTTCGCGCTGTCGGCGCTGGCGGCGAAACTCGCATTGCCGGAGACCGCGCCGTTCCAGATCTTCGCCGCGGCGCGCTGCACCGGCTGGCTCGCTCATGCGCTGGAGCAGAACGAGACCGGCCGGCTGATCCGCCCGCGAGCCCGCTATGTCGGACGGGCGCCTGGCTGAGACTTCCGCTATTGCGCCTGGGCGCGCAGCGCCTCGAAATCCCTGTCGAGCCTGCCGAGCGAGTCGGCGATCCGCTCGCGCCGCTCCTTGATCCAGGTACCCTGCTCCGCGATCTTGCCCTTCGCCGCCGCCAGCATCCGCTCCATCTCGGCCGGCTGCGGGCCGCCTGCGGTTGCGCGGCTGCGTACGATCGCGACGGGGTCGAGCGCAGCGCGGAACTCGGCTTCGCTGATCGGCAGCTCCGCCGGATACTCCGTGCCCTTGACCGCCGCGGCATAGATCCGCTTCGCCTCGGCATAAGGAAAGTCGAGCGGCTTGATGTCGTGGTCCTTGGCGTGGGTCACGACCTCGGAGGCGAAGTGGTGGCCGACGCGGAAGGGCAGCCTGTATTTGCGCATCAGCAGGTCGGCGAGCTCCTGCGAGGCCGTCCAGTCGCCGTTCAATTCCTCAAGCGCCCGCTCGGGGCTGATCACCAGCCCCTTCAGGATGCGGTCCCAATTGGCGAGCACGGTGACCGCGCTCTTCACCATCGCGCTGTTGGGCCTGACATCCTTGGGGTCGCTCATCCCCGGCGTGATGTTGTGGGCCTGGATCGCGGCCCCCATGGCGAGCGAGAGCGCGGTCGAGGCCTGCTGGCGCGTGGTGTTGAGCAGGCCGGGATTGCGCTTCTGCGGCATGGCGCTGGAGACATAGGTGTTGCCGTCGCCTTCCTGCAGCAGCATCCAGGGCCGCGCGAAGGCGTATTGCGTCATCACGTCCTCGACGAAGGCGCCGGCATGCAGCGCGATGCTGGTGACGATCGCACCGGCCTCGACCGGATGTTCGGCCGAGGAGATCTGGCCGGCGTCATAGGCGTTGTCGACGATCGCCGCGAAGCCGAGATAATCGGCCATACGCTTGCGGTTGAGCGGCCAGCTCGTGCCGTTGAGCACGGTCGTGCCCATCGCCGAGCGGTCGATCCGGGCATAGGCCTCGCGAATGCGCTGCGCATCGCGTTCGAGGCCGGCGGCATGGCCGAGCAAAGTGTGGCCGAGGCTGTTCGGCTGGGCGGCGACGCCATTGGTGTAGTTCGGCACGATGGTCGCGGCGTGCTTCTCCGCCAGAGCGACCAGCGTCGCCGTGGTGCGGTTGAGCTGCTCGGCGAGCGCCAGCATGTCGTCGCGCAGGATCGCGGCACGGTAGGTCGCATGCATGTCCTGGCTCGAACGGCCGGCATGCAGCAGCGTGACCTCCTGCCCGCCAGCTGCGATCAGCAGCGGCTCGAAGCTGATCACAGTCGAAGGCCGCTTCGCGCCGGGCTTGGCACCGTCGCTCAGAACCTTGGACAGTCCGGCGGCGATGCGCGGCGCCAACACCTTGTCGAGCAGGCCCTCATCCGTGTTGATCACGGCCGTGGCCTTGTTGATCTCGCCGAGCCAAAAGAACTCGTCGCGGGGCTGGCGCTCCTGGGCGAGGGCTGGAAGAGCCGACATCTGCGCCGCTAGCGCGAGCGCCATCACCGATGATCGCATGCTTGACCTCCGCTGGCCCCCGCCGGGTCCGAACCTAGCGGCGGCACCGCGGCAGCTCAATCTCAAGCGCTCAGGCCGCTCGTTCGACCGGTTCAGCAGCCGCCCTGCCCTTGTCGGTCATGTAGTCGCGCGTCATCGGCAGCGTGCCGAGCCGCTTGGCGAGCTGGAGCTGGAAGACGACGAGGCCGTCATGGCGGAAGCTCGCCTCGGACGCAGCGAGATAGAACTCCCACATCCTGGCGAAACGTTCGTCATACATCGCCACCGCCTCCTGGCGATGGGCGAGGAAGCGCTCGCGCCAGGCCTTCAGCGTCTCGGCATAATGCAGGCGCAGCACCTCGACATCGGTGACGATCAGCCCCTCCTTCTCCACCGCCGCCGTGACTTCCGACAAAGCGGGGATATAGCCGCCGGGGAAGATGTACTTGGCGATGAAGGGATTGGTCGCTCCCGGCGGGGTGCTGCGGCCGATCGTGTGGATCAGCGCGACGCCGTCATCCTCGAGCAGGTCGCGGACCTTGCGGAAGTAGTCGCGGTAGTAGCCGACGCCGACATGCTCGAACATGCCGACCGAGACGATGCGGTCGAAACGCTCGGTCAGGGCGCGATAATCCTGCAGGCGGAACTCGACCGGAAGGCCCGATTCCTCGGCTCGTTTGCTGGACGCGGCGAGCTGTTCCTCGGAGAGGGTGATGCCGGTGACCTTCGCTCCGGTCTCCTTCGCGATCGAGAGGCCGAGCCCGCCCCAGCCGGAGCCAATGTCGAGCACGCGCTGGCCCGGCTTCAGCGCCAGCTTCGCCGCAATGCGGCGCTTCTTGGCGGCCTGCGCTTCTTCGAGCGTCGCACCCGGATGCTCGAAGAAGGCGCAGGAATATTGCCGGTCGGCATCGAGGAAGAGGCGGAAGAACTCGCTCTTCAGGTCGTAGTGGTGGTGGACGTTGCTCTTGGCCCAGGCCGGGGTGTTGTGCTGCTTCAAACGCCGCACCGCGGTGCGCAGGCGGCCCAGTGTCCCGGCCCAGACCGAGGGCGGCTGGCGAGACAGGCCGCAGACCAGGGTCTCCAGCAATTGGTAGATCGTGCCGCGTTCGACGATGATGCGGCCATCCATCACCGCCTCGCCGAGCGCGAGCTCGGGATCGAGGGCCAATCTGAACTCGGTTTCGCGGTCGGCGATACGCAACTTGACCGCAGGCACCGCACCTTGCCCGGCCGAATAGAGCGATCCGTCGGCGAATACGACGTCAATTCTGGGTTCCCGGACCAACCGGGACAACATCTTCGCAATCAGCGCCCGCATGGCTCCACCTCGCGGCAGTGCCCCTTCGCCACCAAAGATGGCGATCACTCGCGGCAGCGTAACAGAGGGTTCGGTGCAAGGCCGATCCCCGTCGGCTGCATGCTGCTGTCAACCTCCTGACAGGGAAATGGGGGCGGCCAGCCGATCTCGCCAGTCCGCCCCGCAAAGCTATCGGATCATGCCCATGGTGCGGGGCAGCCAGAGCGTCAGCTCGGGGATGAAGGTGATTGCGAGCAGCGCCGCGAAGAGCGGCACCAGCCAGGGCAGGATCGCCATGGTGGTGCGCTCGACCGAGAGCTTGGCGACGCGCGAAAGCACGAACAACACCATGCCGAGCGGCGGATGCAGCAATCCGATCATCAGGTTGAGCGTCAGGATCAGGCCAAAATGGATCGGGTCGACGCCGAGCTTCAGCGCGATCGGCAGCAGGATCGGCACGACGATGGTGATCGCCGCGATGGTGTCGAGGAAGCAGCCGATGAAGAGCAGCAGCAGGTTGACCAGGATCAGGAACACCCATTTGTTCTGGGTGAAGCCGAGGATCAGGTCGGAGAGCAGCTGCGCCGTCTGCGACACCGTCAGCAGCCAGGCGAAGATCGAGGCGGCGGTGACGATGAACAGCACCGAGGCCGTGGTCTCGATCGTATCGAATGTCGCCTTGGTCAGGCTGCGCATGGTCATCGAGCGGTAGCGGACCAGGCCGAGGAAGAGCGACCAGATCACCGCCGCGGCGGCGGCCTCGGTCGGCGTGAACCAGCCCATGGTCATGCCGCCGATCAGGATGACCGGCGTCATCAGCGCCATCACCGCCGAGAAGTCGAAATAGTAGTCGAGCGCCAACAGGACCGCGAGTGCGATGCCGATGGCGAGGTTGGGATCGAGCCCGGCGAAGACCAGCCCATAGGCCAGGACCGGGAAGCCCATGACGACCAGCACCTCGACGCCGGCCGAGCCGAGTTCGCGCAGCGAGAACTTGGTGTCCGAGCCCCATTTGTAGATGCGGGCGAAGATCGCGACTGTCACCATCATGAACAGCGTCATCATCACCCCGGGGATGACGCCGCCGAGGAAGAGCGCGCCGATCGAGGTGTTCGCCATCATGCCGTAGATGACGAAGGGCAAGGAGGGCGGGATGATCGGCCCGAGCGTCGCCGAGGCGGCGGTGACCCCGACCGCGACCTCGGCCGAGTAGCCATGGTCCTTCATCGCCTTGATCTCGATGGTGCCGATGCCGGCGGCGTCGGCGATCGCGGTGCCGGACATGCCGGAGAAGATCACCGAGCCGATAATGTTGACCTGCGCGAGGCCACCGCGCATCCAGCCGACCAGCGCGACGGCGAAGGAATAGATGCGGCCGGTGACGCCGGCGATGTTCATCAGGTTGCCGGCGAGGATGAAGAAGGGCACCGCCAGCAGCGGGAAGCTCTCGACGCCGGCGATCATGCGCTGGGCGAGGATCACGTCCGGCACCGTGCCGGAGACGAGGATGAAGGCGAGCGAGGCGACCGCCATCGAGATGGCGACGGGCACGCCGAGCACCATCAGGGTCAGGAAGGTCCCGATCAGGATCAGCATGGTCGATCAGGCCTCCGAGCCGTCGAAGGCCGAGGGACGCTCCAGCACGGAATAGCCGCGGCGCCAATTCTGCCAGGCAACCTGGATCGCGCGCAGCGTCATCAGCGCGAAGGCGATGACGACGGCGTAGAACACCACAGATTTCGGGAACTGGATCGTCGTCATCATCTCGTCGGGAATGAGCTGGGCATAGCGATGGGTCAGCACCGTGCCATAGGCGAAGAAGCCGATGCGGATGACATCGACGGCGGTCGAAAGCGCCCGGCCGGCGCCACGCGAGAGGTAGCGATAGAGGAAATCGACCTGGATATGGCGCGAGGCGCGCACGCAGAGCGAGGATCCCAGGAAGACGACGACGATCAGCGCATAGATCGCGATCTCCTCGGTCCAGGCGAAGCTGTCGTTGAGGACATAGCGGGTGAAGAACTGCGCCACGACGCAGGCGACCATCAGCCAGAAGGCTGCGAGCGTGAACCAGTCCTCGAGGCCATAGCCGGAAAGATCGGCCGGCGGCGGCGCCTCGTCGAAGACGTGGGCGATCTCCTCGCTGGTGACTTGGGTATGGACTTCCGGCGTCGTGGTCATGGCATGGTCTTTTCTTACGAAGGCGGCGTGCCAGGCGTCATTCTCGGGCGGAGCGAAGCGCAGACCCGAGAATCTCCTGAAAGAGATGCTCGGGCCAGGCCCGAGCATGACGAGCCCTTAGTCAGCTCACTTGATCGCCTGGATGCGCTCCCAGTCGGCCTTGCGATAGCCGAACTGCTCGAAGCTGACATTCTTTTGCACGGCGGCGAGGAAGTCTGCCTTGTCGATCTCGGTGACGGTCAGGCCGCGATCCTTGAAGACCTGCACGAGCTTGGTCTCGTCGGCCTGGATCTTCTTGGTCGCGCGCTCGGCTGCCTCCTGGGCGACGTCGGTGAAGATCTTCCTGTCCTCCGTCGAGAGCTTGGCCCAGAGCTGCTTCGAGACGACCGTGTTGAGGTGATCGACGATGTGCCCGGTCAGGATGATGTGCTTCTGGACCTCGTAGAACTTCTTGGCGTCGATGGTGTTGAGCGGGTTCTCCTGCGCCTCGACGGTGCCGTTCTGGAGCGCCAGATAGACCTCGGCGAAGGCGATCGGCGTGGTGTTGGCGCCGCAGGCGCGCGGCATGGCGAGATAGGCCGGCACGTCGGGCACGCGGATCTTCAGGCCCTTCATGTCGGCGCAGGTCTTGATCGGCTTGTTCGAGGTGGTGTGGCGCGTGCCGTAATAGGTTACGGCCAGGATCTGGTGGCCGCTCTTCTCCTCATAGCCCTTGGCCATCTCCTTGAAGACGTCGCTCTTCACATAGGCGAGGAGATGGTCGGGACCGCGGAAGATGAAGGGGTAGTAGGTCACGCCGATCGGCGGATAGGCGCGGGCGGCGAAGCTGGAGCCCGAGATGATCATGTCGACCGTGCCGAGCGTCAGGCCCTGGTTGATGTCGGTCTCCTTGCCCAGCTGCGAGGCCGGGTAGACCGTGATCTCGTATTTGCCGTTGGAGCGCTTCTTGATCTCCTCGGCGGCCCAGACCGACTCGGTGTGGAAGGGCTCGGAGGTCTCGTAGACATGGGCCCATTTCAGCTTGGTCTGGGCTTGCGCCGGGGCGCCGGCGAAGAGAGCGCCGGCGGCGAGCGCGGCGAGAGCGTAATGCAGTTTCATCGTCTGTCCTCCCTGAAGGTCACGAATAAGATCTGGCCTTGCGTCATTTGATCGGGCGCGGCCGGCGCTGACGCTCGCCTGCCCGCTTGAAGTCGGTGTCGCCGAAGCTCTGCGAAAAGCGCTCCTGCGAGGCCTGGAGATGGGCGCACATCGCCGCGCGTGCCGCCTCGCGGTCGCCGTTGGCGAGTGCAGCATGGATGGCACGATGCTCGCGCGCCGCCGAGCGCCACGAGTCCTCGTTCTCGAAATACTGCGCGAGCTGGCGGAAATACGGGCTCATGCGCTGGTCGAAAAGCTCGCCGACACAGCGCACCAGCACGGTGTTTCCCAGTATCGCCGCGATCTCGACATGGAAGGCGCGGTCGAGCGCGATCAGCTGCTCCGCCGGCAAACCGGGCTGCTCCATCTGGCCGAGGATGCCGGCAAGCCCGGCCAGCTGCGTGGGCGTCGCCTGCCCCGCCGCATCGGCCGCGACGGCGCCCTCGACCAGCCGGCGCGCCGCGAGCACCTCGAACGGCCCCTCGACGGGAAAGCCGGCGCCGGCGAGCTGTGCGGCTGCCTGGGCGGGATCAACGACGTAGACGCCCGAGCCCATGCGGATGCGGACGCGGCCCTCGACTTCCAGCGCGATCAGCGCCTCGCGCACCGAGGGGCGGGAAACGCCCAGTTTTTCCGCAAGTTCGCGTTCGGGCGGCAGGCGGCTGCCGACCGGGAATTCATGCTGGTCGATGAGATGGCGCAACTGATCGGCGATCTGCCGATACAGACGTGGCGACTCGACGACTGCGAGCGGCATCAGCTCCCCGGATCCTTCCCCGCGCCGCGCATCGTGGGCGGCATCGATTTGGCCATGTGGTCAGGCCAATTTCGGCATGGAAGGAACCACCATACCGGACCCGAGTCAACCGGTATGGTGGCTTGGTGGCTAGTGCCCTTCGGCCGCGAGCACAGCTTCGACCCGGATCTCCTCGACCAGCCGCTCCTTCAGCGCGACGAACTCCGGCGTGGTCTTGATCGTGTAGGGCCTGGGATGCGGCAGCTCGATCGGGATGTCGGCCTTGATCCGCCCCGGGCGAGCACTCATCACCACCACGCGGGAGCCGACGAAGATCGCCTCCTCGATGTCGTGAGTGACGAAGAGCACGGTCTTCTGCTCGCGCTCCCAGATGCCGAGCAGCATTTCCTGCATCAGCGCCCGGGTCTGGTTGTCGAGAGCGCCGAAGGGCTCGTCGAGCAGCAGGATCTTGGGATCGTTGGCGAGTGCCCTTGCGATCGCGGTGCGCTGCTGCATGCCGCCGGAAAGCTGCTTGGGGAAATGGTCGACGAAGCCGGCAAGCCCGACGCGCTCGGCCCATTTGCGGGCGATGTCGAGCCGCTCGCGCTCGGGCATGCCCTTTTCGCGCAGGCCGAAGGCGATGTTCTGCACCACGCTGAGCCAGGGAAAGAGCGTATAGCTCTGGAAGACGAAGCCGCGATCGGCGCCCGGCCCGGTGACGGGGGCGCCGTCGAGCAGGATCTTGCCCTCGCTCGCCGTCTCCAGCCCGCCGATGATGCGCAGCAGCGTCGACTTCCCGCAGCCGGAGGGGCCGAGGATCGTGATGAAGTCGTTGTCGGCGACGGTGAGCGAGGTCGGCATCAGCGCCCGCGTCGGCTGGCCCTTGCCGCGGGCCGGGAAGACCTTGCCGACCTGGTCGATCAGAAGCTTGCTCATGCCTGCGCCCACGGAAACAGGCGCTGGTTGACCGCCTTGAAGAGGAAATCCGAGATCAGACCGATAAGGCCGATGACGATGATGCCGAAGATGATCTGCCCGGTGTTGAGCAGCGCCTGGCTGTCGGTGATCATGTGGCCGATGCCGGAGGAGGAGCCGATCAGCTCGGCGACGATGACATAGGTCCAGGCCCAGCCGAGGACGAGGCGGAAAATCTCGGCGATCTCGGGCGCGGCATTGGGCAGGAGCACGCGGCGCACCACGGAGGAATCGCTGGCGCCCAATGTGTAGGCGGCGTCGACCAGGTCGCGCCTTATGCCGCCGACCGCGACCGCGATCATCAGCACGAGCTGGAAGAACGAGCCGATGAAGATGACGAGCAGCTTCTGCGTCTCGCCGATGCCGGCCCAGAGGATCAAGAGCGGGATGAAGGCCGAGGCCGGCAGATAGCGCGCGAAGGAGACGAAGGGCTCGAGGAAGGCCTCGATGGGCTTGTAGGCGCCCATCAGGATGCCGAGCGGCAGGGCGAAGACGACGGCGAGGACGAAACCGCCGACGACGCGCCAGATCGTCATGCCGATATCGACGATGAAGCCATGGTTGACGAGCAGGTTCCAGCCTTCGCCGACCATGGTCAGCGGATCGGCGAGGAACAGCTTCTGGACATAGCCGCCGAAGGTCGCGACCGACCAGACGACGACGAAGAGCGCGAAGAAGGCGATGCCGTAGCCGACACGGGCGGCAGCGGAGACCGGCTGAAGTGGTTTCATCGTCTAGAACTTGTTTCCTTCACGAGGGCGGCGAGTTCACGCCAGGGCTCGATGGACCAGTAGCCGGAGGCCGCCCCGGAGGTGGAGGGCAGGATGAAGACTCGGCTGCCTGCAAGGAGGGATGGCTGGAGACCATAGGCGAGCTTGAGTCCCTTCTCCTCACCCAGCGCCGCCTGGGCGGCACGCTTGCCGTTGAACGCGACGATCGCCGGAGCGAATTCACGAATCTTGGCCAGGAAGCGGACGCTATCGACATGGTGCCGCATCAGCGCCGTGTCCGGGCCGGACGTCGCCTTGGCGACATCGGTGAAGCCGATGCCGTATCGCGGCAGCTCCCGGAAATCCGAGGAACCGAGCGGCTCAGGGATCAGCCCGGTCTCGAACAGGGTCTTCCAGAACTTGTTGCCGGGGCCGGCATAATAGGCGCCCCGCCGGGCGGAGACCGCTCCGGCCTGCGTGCCGCAGAAGACGACACGCAGGCCGGCGGTCAGAACGTCCGGCAGGACGTCTTCGCTCACTTGCCGGCGACGTACTTGGTCTCGACCAGAGTGGCGATGTCGGGCTTGGCCTTGATCAGGCCGATCTCGAGCAGGAGGTCGGCCGCCTTGTTGGTGAAGGCCTGCCACTCGCCGGAGAAGAAGGCCTTGTTGCCGGCAGAGTCCGACCAGCGCAGATAGCCGGCCGACTTGCCGAACTGCTCGCCGGTCTGCTTCACGTCGGCGCCCATGATGCCATAGGCCTTAGCCTGGTCGGCCTTGATCAGCTCCAGCGCCTCGAAATAGCTCTTGGTCAGCGCGACGGCGGCCGCATCGTTCTCGGCCAGGAATTTCGGCGTGCAGCCGAAGGTGTCCATCACCATCGGATAGTCGAGGGTGGTGGCGATGATCTTGCCAGCCTCCGGCTTCTCGCGCACGGCCGAGAGATAGGGCTCATAGGTCATCGCCGCGTCGTTCTGGCCGGCGATGAAGGCCTGCGCCGCCGGGCCGGGCTCCATGTTGACGACGTTGACGTCCTTCACCGACATGCCGTTCTCCTTGAGGATCCAGGCGAGGGCGAAATAGGGCGAGGTGCCGGGCGCGGAGGCCGCGACCGTCTTGCCCTTGAGGTCCTTGATCGAGGCGGTCGAGCCGCGCACGGCCATGCCGTCGGCGCCATAGCTCTTGTCGAGCTGGAAGATCTGCTTGGTCTTGATGCCGGCTGCGTCCCAGACGATCCAGGTCTCGACCGTGGTCGCGGCGCACTGGATGTCGCCCGAGGCGATGGCGAGGTGGCGATCCTTCTGCGGGATCTTCTTGATCGAGACGTCGAGGCCGTTCCTGGCGAAGATGCCGGCCTCCTTGGCAAGGGTCAGCGGCGCGAAGCCGGTCCAGCCGGAAATGCCGATGTTGACCTTGGTCTGCGCCTGCGCGCCGCCCGCGGCGATGAGAGCCGCAAGACCGATCCCGGCCAGCGCCCCGATACGCTTCACACCTGTCATGACGAACCTCTTCCCCTCTTGTTCCCGCTTGCTGCGGACACCCCGGCCAACGCAGCCCGATCGTGTCCGATAAAGCAAGCTTCGTTCCAATTCACGTTAAATGCATATGCAATTCCGTCAAGGCGGCATCACCCGGACTTGGGGAAGCAATGACATTCTCTTGTTTGACACTCTCGTAGTGATCCCTTCCCCTCGCAGCATTCGGCGCAAAGCGCCCTTGGCTATCTAAGAGGTTCTCCCGGATGAATGGCGCCGACCGCCTGTGCGACACGCTGCTGGTCAACGATGTCGATGTCTGCTTCGCCAATCCCGGCACTTCGGAAATGCATTTCGTCGCGGCGCTCGACCGCAAGCCGCAGATGCGCTGCGTGCTCGGCCTGTTCGAGGGCGTGGTCACCGGTGCGGCCGACGGCTACGCCCGCATGGCCGACAAACCGGCGGCGACGCTGCTGCATTGCGGGCCGGGCATGGCCAACGCGCTCGCCAACATGCACAACGCCAGACGCGCCTGGACCCCGATGATCAACGTGGTCGGCGACCATGCGACCTACCATCTCCAGCACGATGCACCGTTGACCAGCGACATCGAGAGCCTCGCCCGGCCGATGTCGCAATTCGTGCGCCGCATCGCCTCGCCTGAGGATGTCGGCCCGGCGATCGGCGAAGCCTATGCCGCATCGCTGTCCTTGCCCGGCGTCACCACGGTAATCCTGCCGGCCGACTGCGCCTGGGGCAGCGTCGAGCCGGCGGAGCTGACGCGCACGCCGGTGCCGGCGCCCAGGCAGGTCGATGCGGCCCAGATCCGCGCGGTCGCCGGCCTGCTGCGCAAGCACGGCTCGCGCGCCGCGATCATGCTGACCGGCTCGGCGCTGCGCGAGGGACCGATGGCGATGGCGGCGCGGGTCTGCGCTGCGACCGGCGCGCAGATCTTCGCGCAGATGTCGAACGGGCGGATCGAGCGCGGCGCCGGCCGCGTCGCCATCCCGAAGGTGTTCTATCCGATCGACATGGCGCTGCAGCAGCTCAAGGACATCGACCTGCTCGTCCTGATCGGCGCCCAGGTGCCGGTCGGCTTCTTCGCCTATCCGGGCAAGCCCGGCCGGCTGGTGCACGAGAACTGCCAGGTCGAGCAACTGGCCGTGCCCGGCGACGACCTGCCGGGGACGATCGAGGCGCTGGCCGACGAGCTCTCGGCGCGGGCGACGCCGCCGGCCTTCATCGCCACGCCGCAGGCAGCCGACGGGGCCCTGCCGACCGGGACGCTCGACGCCGACAAGGTCTGCACCATCGTCGCCCGCCTTCTGCCCGAGAACGCGATCATCTGCGACGAGTCGGTCTCGTCGGGCCGCAGCTTCTACTATGACTGCCACGGCGCGCCCCAGCACGACTACATCCAGCTCACCGGCGGCTCGATCGGCGAAGGCATTCCTCTGTGTGTCGGCGCGGCGGTCGCCTGCCCCGACCGCAAGGTGATCGGCATGCAGGCCGACGGTTCCGGCATGTACACGGTCCAGGGCCTGTGGACGCAGGCGCGCGAGAATCTCGACGTCGTCACCGTCGTCTTCGCCAACCGGACCTATGCGATCCTGCATGGCGAGATGCGCAATGTCGGGGTCAACGATTTCGGCCGCAACGCCAAGCTGATGCTCAATCTCGACGAGCCGACGCTCGATTGGGTGTCGATGGCGAAGGGCATGGGCGTCGAGGCCGGCCGCGCCACGACGGCCGAGGAATTCACCAGGCTGTTCCAGGGGGCGCTCGGCCGCAAGGGGCCTTTCCTGATCGAGGCGGTGATCTGACAGCCCTCCCGATCAAGGCGTTGTCAGATGTAACCAAACGCAGCGACGTGGCGAATTCGCGTGCCTATGCTTATCTAGCCGCGATCAAGGAGGTTTCATATGACGGAACGTGCTGTACTCGCAGGCGGTTGCTTCTGGGGCATGCAGGACCTGATCCGCAAGCTCCCCGGCGTCGAGACGACCCGGGTCGGCTACACCGGCGGCGACGTGAAAAACGCGACCTATCGCAATCACGGAACCCATGCCGAAGGGATCGAGATCATCTTCGATCCCGCCAAGATCGGCTACCGGCAGCTGGTCGAGTTCTTCTTCCAGATCCACGACCCGACCACGCTGAACCGCCAGGGGAACGATCTCGGCACCAGCTACCGCTCCGGCATCTACTATGTCGACGAGGCGCAGAAGACGATCGCCGAGGAGGTGATCGCCGAGGTGAACGCGTCGGGCCGCTGGCCGGGCAAGGTGGTCACCGAGGTGAAGCCCGCGGGCGATTTCTGGGAGGCCGAGCCGGAGCACCAGGATTATCTCGAGCGCTACCCGGCCGGCTACACCTGCCACTGGGTCCGCCCGGACTGGGTGCTGCCGCGTCGCGAGGCGGCGGAGTAGCGGAGCCTTCTCCCCTCGGGGGGGAAGGTGGCAGCGCGAAGCGCTGACGCATGAGGGAAGGGTCGCGCAAGCGGCCCTTTTTTCGTCTCACCCGGTCAAAGCGCCCTCATCCCCCTGCCGGGACCTTCTCCCCCGAGGGGAGAAGGAAGGCCTACTTGAACCCGCCCAGGAACGCGTCGAGGCAATCGCCGATCGCCTCAATCGCGTAGCCACCTTCCTGCACCACCAGTGTCGGCAGGCCGAGCGCCTTCACCCGCTCGCCGATCGTGCCGAAATCGGCGGCCTCCAGCTTGAGCACGCCGATCGGATCGTCCTTATGGGCGTCGTAGCCGAGCGCGATCACCAGCGCCTCGGCGCCAAACTCGCGAATGGCGCGGCCGGCGCGGTCGACCGCCGCTTCCATCTCGGCGCCGCCGGCGCCAGGGGCGAGCGGCAAATTGAAGTTGAAACCTTCCCCTGGCCCGTAACCGCGCTCATCCTCATAACCGGTGAAGAAGGGGTAGTAGTTCACCGGATCGGCATGGACCGAGATGGTGAGCACGTCGTTCCGGCGATAGAAGATCTGCTGGGTGCCGTCGCCGTGATGGGCATCGACGTCCAGGATCGCGACCTTGCCGAACTTCGAGCGCAGGCGTTGCGCGGCGATCGCAGTATTGTTGAGATAGCAGAAGCCGGAGGCGCGATCGGCGCGGGCATGGTGCCCCGAGGGCCGGCAGAGCGAATAGACCGCCCGCTCGCCGGCGAGGATCGCCTCGGCGCCGGAGACCGCCGTCTCGGCCGAACGCAGGGTGGAGAGCCAGCAATGCTCGCCGACCGGCACCGACATGTCGCCGAGATACCAGCCCATCTGGCCGACAATGCCGGTCGGGCGGCAGGGCGGACGGACATCTTCGTCGGTGCGGCCGCTCCAATAGGGGAAGGTGTTGGGCCAGGCCTCGGGTCCGCGCTCGGGCAGAGCGAGCCAGCGCTGCCACAACCCTTCGAGGAAGCGGACGAAGCCTTCATCGTGGACGGCGAGGATCGGGCCGGTGCCATGCTCGGCCGGGCGCTCCGGCGCGATGCCGTGCTTGGCCAGCGCGCCGAGCAACCTCTCCGTCCGTTCCGGCAGGTCCTTCGGCGCGACGATCTGGCCGAAGCGCATATATTGCTGCGGATCGTGCTTGGACTGGTCGGGGTGATAGAAGGCACGCATGCGAGGCTCTCGACATCAAAACAGAGAGCAGCATAGCGCCACGAAAACCACACCGCGACCAGTGCGCCTGATCAGGCGGCGGCGCTATCTCCGTGCATGGCGTCGCCCTTGGGCAGCAGGTTGGGCAGCTGCAGCAGCCAGGGCACGCGGCCGGCCGGGGCAGGCCTGGCGTAGCGATAGCCCTGGGCGAAGCGGCAGCCCTGCTCCTTCAGGAAAGCTTCCTGCTCGGCGGTCTCCACGCCCTCGGCGATGACGTCGAGCCGCAGATCGGCCGCGAGCCGGATCAGCGCCCGCACGATCGCGGCGTCGCCGCCATTCTCGGTGACATGGCTGACGAAGCCACGGTCGATCTTGAGCGCGTCGACCGGGAAGCGCTTGAGATGGGTGAGCGAGGCGTAGCCGGTGCCGAAATCATCGAGCGCGACGCGCAGGCCTGCGGCGCGCAAGGTCTTCAGCGTGCGCTCGGCCTCGTCGGCATTGCGGGTTAGCAGTACCGTCTCGGTGACCTCGACACCGAAATGACTGGCCGGCACGCCGGCAGCGGCGAGCTGACCGAGCAGACGCTCCGGCAACGCCGGATCACGGAAGACGCTGGCAGCGAGGTTGACGGAGACATGGCCGACATCGAGCCCGGCATCGAGCCAGCTGCGCAGGTCGCCGATGGCGGCCGCGATGATCGCGTCGCTGATCCCGTTGGCGATCTCGGCGTCCTGGAAACCTTCCTGGAAGGCGGCGGCCGGAATGATGCCGCGCTCGGAATGGCGCCAGCGCGCCAGCGCCTCGAAGCCGACGATCCGCCCGGTGTCGACCGCGACCTGCGGTTGATAATAGGGCAGGATGCGTTCCTGCTTCAGCGCACCGGCGAGCCCTTGGCACACCGCGACGCGGCGCGCCATCGCGGCGCGCATCGCCGGCTCGTAGACGATCGCCATGTTGCGGCCGTTCGCCTTGGCCCGATAGAGCGCGAGATCGGCGTCCTTCATCAGTTCGACGCCGTCGCGATCATGCTCGGGCGCCAGCGCGATGCCGAGGCTCGCCCGCGTCGCGATCATCTGCCCGGCATGCTCGCAGGGCCGGCGCAGCACCTCGATCAGGGCCTCGCCTTTCACCAGCGCCTCAAACCCCGTCAACCGCTGCGTCGAGAGCACGACGAATTCGTCGCCGCCGAGCCGAGCGACCAGCTCGTCAGGGCCGATCGCGGCGGCGAGCCGCCTCGCCGCCTCGATCAGCAATGCGTCGCCAGCGTCATGGCCGAGCGTGTCGTTGATCGACTTGAAGTCGTCGAGATCGATCAGGAAGAGGCAGACCGCCCCACCCCTGCTCGCCATCCGCGTCAACGCCTGCTGCAGCCGCTCGCCGAACAGCAGGCGGTTCGGCAGACCGGTCAGCGCGTCATGCGTCGCCTGGCGGCGGGTGCGGGCTTCGGCCGCCTTGCGATCGGTGATGTCGACGATGCCGGCGACGACGGCGGGCGTTTCTCCGACCGGCAGCGTCGTCGCGGTGATCAGCACGTCGCGAACGGCGCCGCCGCCGTCGCGCACCTGAGCTTCATGCCCCTCGATCTGGTCGTGAGCGTGGAGCAGGCGGGCGATGACCCGGCGATTGCCGCCATCGAGCAGCACGTCCTGGACCTGCGCCTGCGCGACCTCGTCGCCGAAATAGCGCTTGGCGGCATCATTGCCGCGCAGGAAGCGGCCGTCGCCGCGCGAGGTGACGACGAGCGGGATCGGCACCGCCATGAAGATGCGCTCGATCATCGCCTGGCTGGCGCCGAGCTCGTCCTTGGCCTGGCGCTCGGCCTGGGTCGCCGCCCATTCGAGCCGGCGCAGGCGGTTGCCGTGGACGACGACCAGCCCGAGCGCGAAGTTGAGCATGACGAGGACGAGGATCAGCCCGGGCAAGGTCGACGGCATCGGCCCGTTGCCGAGATAGCCGGCGAGCATCAGCGCGCTGCAGCCGACCCCAAGCACAAGCGTCCAGCGGAAGGCGGTCGGCGCTACGAGGTAGAAGATCGAGGGCAGCATCAGCACAACGAAGAGCGCGAGATCGCTGCGGGACGACACCAGCAGCGCGACCATCAGCGCCGTCATGACCTCCCAGCCGATCAGGACGGCCTGCGCCTGCGAGAAAGCGGTCGCCCTGCGCACCAGCGCAAAGCACATGAGCGAGGCGAAGACGACCATCAGCCGCGCCGGGACGGCGACGAAGAAATGCGGCGTGCCGTGGAAGCGCCAGTCGCTGGCGAGGAAGAGCGTGTTGAGCACAGCCGAGATCAGGAAGATCAACCGGCACTGCCGCAACGTCTCGCCGAAGCGCGCATCTCGAAACGCCGCCTCGCGGGCGGAATCACGAAATTCGCCACCAAATCGAAACAGGCCATCGCGCGTCATGCCGTACCCTTGTCCGGCAGCGGTCAAGGGCGGGTTAAAACGGACGCCCGGCTCCCTTCAGGCCGTTTCAGCCGGCGCGACCAGGGCCGTGAGTTCGCCGGCGAGTTGCGCGATGTCGAAGCGCTCCGGCCGGTACCAGTCGACCGAGCCGTTCATCGCCCCAAGCAGGAAGAGCCGCAACCGCTCTGGCGCGATGCCGGGCGTGAGCGCTCTTGCACTAGCGAGCTCCTCGATCAGCGCCCGCCAGAGATCGTCGTAGGCGCGGCGCGTGCCGCGGACGCTCTCCGGCGTCGGGTTCTCGCCGAAGCTGAAGACCTTGATGCTGGCACAGGTATAGTCGGAATGGCCGTGCAGCGCGGCAAGATGCGCCGCGATCGCCGCTTCGAGCCGGCGGCGCATATCGGCCTTGCCGGTCGCGTCCAGGGCGGCGAGCACAGCGTCATGGACGAAGCCGACACCGTCATTGACCACCGCCTCGACGATCTCCTCCTTCGAACGGAAGTGGTGGTAGAGGCTGGCCTTGCGGATGCCGACCGCCTCGGCGATCTCGCGCAGGCTGGTCTGATGATAGCCGTTGCTGCGCAACAGGCGCGCTGCATGGTCGAGGATCAGGCGGCGCGCGCCGCCTTCGAGCTCCGCCCGCTCGGCGCGTCCGGTCACGACCGTCACAGCCGCTTCGCCACCTCTTCGAGCATGACCTCGGTGGCGCCGCCGCCGATCGCCTGGACGCGGGCGTCACGCGCCATGCGCTCGATCGCGCTCTCGCGCATGAAACCCATGCCGCCATGGAACTGGACGCAGGCGTACATGACTTCGTTGACCAGCTCGCCGCAATAGGCCTTGACCATCGAGACCTCGCGCGTCGCATCGAAATCCCTGGTATCGAGCCAGGCGGCATGGTGGACGAGCTGGCGCCCGGCCTCGACCTTGGCGGAGAGCATGGCGAGCTTCTGGCGGATCGCCTGCTTGTCCCAGAGCGGCGCGCCGAAGGCGGTGCGGGTGCGGACATAGTCGACCGTCAACTCGATCGCGGCCTGCGCCTCGCCCATCGCCATGGCGCCGATCACCGTGCGCTCGTTCTGGAAGTTGCTCATGATCGCGTAGAAGCCGCGGCCCTCGCCGCCGAGCAGGTTCTCGGCCGGGATCCGGCAGTCCTCGAAGACCAGCTCGGCCGTGTCGGAGGAGCGCCAGCCATGCTTGTCGAGGGCGCGGCTGACGCGGAAGCCCGGCGTGCCCTTCTCGACCAGGAACATCGAGACCGACTGCGACGGCTTGCCCGCAGGATCGGTCTTGGCGGCGACGCAGTAGAGATCGGCATGGACGCCATTGGTGATGAACATCTTGGCGCCGTTCAGCACGTAGCTGTCGCCCTCGCGCCGGGCCGTGGTGCGGATGCCCTTCACGTCGGAGCCGGCGTCGGGCTCGGTGACGGCGATGGCGCAGATCACCTTGCCGGCGACGATATCAGGCATCCAGCGGTCACGCTGCGCCTTGCTGCCGGCATTGAAGACATGGACCGAGGCCATGTCGGTGTGGACCAGCGCGGTGATGGCGAAGCCCGAGAAGGTCGAGCGGCCGAGCTCCTCGGCCAGCACCACGGTCGCGAGCGTATCGAGCTCGGAGCCGCCATACTCGGCGGGATAGCGGATGCCGAGAAAGCCGAGCTCGCCCATGCGGGCCAGCACCTGCCGCGGCACCATGCCAGCCTCTTCCCAGGCGAGACCGTGCGGCTTGACTTCGTTCGCGACGAAACGGCGCAGCTGGTCGCGCAGCGCCTCGTGCTCCTCGCCGAAATAGGGCGAGCGCAGCGTGCTGCCGCCGACCGCATCGAAACTGTCCATCGCCGCCATCATGCTCCGCTGTCTCCGCATAAAGCTAGCCTACCGATCGGCAGGTAGGCAATATCGGACCTTCGTCCATGAGAAGAGGGGCGACCAGCGCCCCTCTTCTCACCTTCCTCTGCGCCGCATGGTCCGCCGGCTCTCGTCAGGGGTCAGTTGCAACCGCAGCCATGCCCGCCATTGCCGATGCCGATGCCGCCGCGGCCGACGCTGACCTTGTTGCCGTTCAGGATGCCGTTGCCGCTCAGGACCGAGACGTTGTTGAGCACCTTGACGTTGGAGACGGCAGCCGTGACCGACGCCACCGAGGTAACGACACCGCCGAGAAGGCCGCCGCCGCGCCCACCCTTGCCGCCGGCGAGGGCGGGCGTGACGGAAAAGGCGGCGATCGAGGCAAGAACAATTGCGTATTTCATCTTTCTCTCCCTGCACTCGCTCCGGGCATCGAAGCGATATGCACGTTTTGGTTGTATTTTATTTTGAACGCAACCTATACACATCATTAACCATACTTGCTAGCCTTAACCGGCACCGCTCCCAATACATCAACCCAATTCTCCCAGATAATCGCTTATTATCTGAGATCTATTCTCCAAATTACATTCGATAACTTAGCTATATTAACGCTGCATTAGGCATAATCAGCTACTCTCTACTGAGAGGGGTAATGTTCATGCGTGCTGTCGGCTCAGTCTTCGCGCTCTTTTGCGCCCTGCTCAACGCCGTGCCGGCCGTCGCCCGAGACGATACGGCTGAGACTCTGGTCTCCACCGCCGTCGTCGGATTGCGCGGCGGCTTCGACTCCAGCCCGACCAACAGCAAGGGCGAGAAGGGCAGCCCGACACTGACGGGCTTCGCGAGCTGGAATTATCTGCGCGGCACGATGCAGGACAGCTACGGGCTCGACCTGCTGCTCATCGATACCCAATACGATCCGCGCCAGCTCGCCGCCAGCCGGCAGCACACGCTGACGCTGAAGCACGCGACCGGCATTGGCGAGAACCTCACCCTGCAATCCTCGCTCGCGCTCGAGAACGAGCAGACCTGGTCGCGCCGCCGCAGCAGCCTGACCTGGCGCGAGCGGCTCAATCTCAGCCTCGGCTCCTTCAGGCTCTTCGCCAATGCCGAGGCGCGGCTTGCCGCGCTGAACGAGCGCAACGTCTTCGCCCATGGCGATTTCCTGCCGCAGGACGAGAACCTCGCGACGCTCGGCATCACGCCCGGCATCGCCTGGCGCCAGGGCGACACCGAGATCGGCGTCTCCTTCATGGCGTCGCGGACCCGCTTCACCAACGGCATCGACTATCTCGGCCTGCGCCGCGACAATTACCGGCTGCAGCCGAACCTGTTCGTCTCGACTTCGCTCAAGGGCGCAAGCTTCGAGGCCTCGCTCTCGCCGCTGCAGATCATCTTCCCGGACAAGGAATTCGAGAACGAGAAGACGCTGCTCTATACGGCGAAGCTGCGCATTCCCAATGAGTGGCTGACGCTCGATCTGTCCTCGGGCCGCACGGTCGAGGACACCACCCTGCCCTTCGCGGTAATCAACCTTGTGACCCAGCACGAGGGCAAGCTCACCGCCCGCTTCAACGACACCAACGCGCTCTCGCTGAGCCTCCGGCAGAAGCTGGAGGACTATCTCGGGCTCGATGCAAAGACGCGGACCTCGAGCATCGGGCTCGACTATGCCCGCGGCCTCGGCAACGGCATGACCGCGACCGCATCGGCGGCCTGGCGCAGGACCAAGGACACGGGCCTGGAGGCAGTGCCGGCCTTCGTCGTCCAGCTTGGCCTGCAGAAGCAGCTCGACTTCAGCGAGCCGGGCAAGGGCGCGAAGAAGGGTGGCTGAGGCCCAGTCGTCATTGCGAGGAGCGAAAGCGACGAAGCAATCCAGAAAGGACAGCGCAAGCCATCCTGGATTGCTTCGCTTCGCTCGCAATGACGCGAAGGCGAGGACCGCGCTCCGTCATGCTCGGCCTTGTGCCGAGCATCCACGTCTTTACCACCGTCCTCGATCAAGACGTGGATGGTCGGGACAAGCCCGACCATGACGGCAGTGGTTCGGTCGTCCGAAGACCTCAGGCCAGCTTGCCGCCGACCGCCTTCTCCAGGATCGCCCAGGCCTCGTCGCCGTACTTGCCCTTCCACTCGCCGTAGAAGCCGGCCTTCTGCAGCGTGGCCCGGAATTCGTCGGCCTTGGTCTGGTTGATGACCATGCCCTTCGAGGTCAGCTCCGCCTGCAGGCCGGCATTGAGCTTGGCGACGTCGGCGCGCTCCAGCAAAGCCGCGGCGTCGATGTTCTTGGCGACGATCGTGCGCAGGTCCTGCGGCAGGCGCTCCCAGGCACGGCGATTGGCCAGGAACCAGAAGCCGTCCCACATATGGTTGGTGAGCGAGAGGTATTTCTGGACCTCGAACAGCTTGGCGGTCGCGATGATCGCAAGCGGGTTCTCCTGGCCATCGACGATCTTGGTCTGCAGCGCTGTGTAGACCTCGGCGAAGTTGATGCTGGCCGGGGCCGAGTCGAAGGCCTTGAACATCGAGGTCCAGAGCGGCGAGACCGGCACGCGGATCTTGAAGCCCTTGAGGTCGGCGGGCGAGTTGATCGGGCCCTTCGACGAGGTCATCTGGCGGAAGCCATTGTCCCAGATCTTGTCGAGGACATGCAGGTTCGCCTTGGCGATCTGGCCGCGCACATAGGCGCCGAGTTCGCCGTCCATCGCCTTCCAGACCGCGTCATAGTCCGGGAAGGCGAAGCCGATGCCGCTGACCGAGGCGTTCGGCACCAGGGTCGACAGGATCAGCGGCGACAGCGTGAAGAACTCGACGCCGCCGGAGCGGACCTGGTTCAGCATGTCGGTGTCGGAGCCGAGCTGGTTGTTCGGGAAGATCTGGATGACAACCCGGCCATTGGTCTCGGCCTTGATCTTCTCCATCGCCTCGGCGGCACGCACGTTCATCGGATGCGCCAGCGGCAGGTTGTTGGCGTATTTATAGGTGAATTCCGGCGTCTGGGCGCGGGCCACCGAGAAGGTGCCAATCGTGGCGGCGGCGGTGGCGCCCTGCAGGATCGTGCGGCGTGAGATCGACATGGTCTTTCCTCCCTGAAGGTTCTTCATTGGTCAGCGCGCCCCTGAGCGGGCGCATGAAGGCGTTTTGGTCATGCTGGCGCGGCACATACCGCTTGGGCAACTGATCGCGATGGCTGGCGGCCATACCGAACTGGCATGCCCCATTCAGCCCTCATCCTGAGGGGCCGCGGAGCGGCGTCTCGAAGGATGCTCCAGGAGGCTCCGCAGACATCTGAAACATCCTTCGAGACGCCATGCCTCCGGCATGGCTCCTCAGGATGAGGGCTCGCAGGAGAGGGCGACGTACCGGCCCTGCCCATCACAGGAACATCGTCGAGAAGGACGGGACATAGGCGATGATGGCAAGGCCGGCGAGCAAGGCCAGCAGATAGGGCCAGATCGCGCCCATCGCCTCGTCCGGTTCGACATTGCCGATCTTGCAGGCGATGTAGAAGCCGATGCCGATCGGCGGGGTCATCAGGCCGATGTTCATCGCGGTGACCACCACCATCGAATAGTGGACATCGTTGATGCCGAGGCTCTTGGCGATCGGGAACATCAGCGGCGCCATCAGCACGATCGCCGGCAGGCCCTCGAGCACGCAGCCGAGGATCATGAAGACGACGACCGTCACCGCCATGAAGCTGATCCAGCCGCCGGGCAGATGCGACATCGCGGTGGCAAGGTCGCGGGCGAAACCGGTCTGTGTCAGGGCCCAGGCCATCGCCGAGGCGGTGCCCAAAATCAGCAGGATCGCACCCGAGAGCGCCGCGGTCTCGACCAGCATGCCATAGAAGGTGCGCCAGCTGATGCCGCCATAGAGGATGATGCCGACGATCAGCGCGTAGAGCACGGCGATCGTCGAGACCTCGGTCGCGGTGGCGACGCCGCCGCCGACCGCGCTGCGGATCAGGAAGGGCAGGACGAGCGCGGGCGCCGCGACCAGCGCCGTCTTCCAGATCACGGTGAAAGGCGCACGGCGCACGCCCTTCAGCATTTCGCCGCGCGCCTTCCAGCGCGCCAGGATGGCGAGCACGAGCAGCAGCACGGTCGCGACGACGAGGCCGTTGGTGAAGAGCCCGGCGATCGAGACGCCGGCGACCGAGCCGAGCACGATCAGCACGATCGAGGGCGGCACCGTCTCGGCCATGGCTGCGCCGGTCGAGAGCAGCGCGATCAGTTCCCTGGGCTGATAGCCGCGCCGCTTCATCTCAGGGAACAGGGCCGGCGCCACCGTCGCCATGTCGGAGACCTTGGAGCCGGAAATGCCGGAGACCAGGAAGAGCGAGCCGAGCAGCACATAGGACATGCCGGCGCGGACATGGCCCAGCAGCGAAGCCAGGAAGTCGACGATCGCCTTGCCCATGCCGGTCGAGTCGAGCACGCAGCCGAGCAGCACAAAGATCGGCACCGAAAGCAGGATCAGGCTCGACATGCCCTCGTCCATGCGCCCGATCATCACGAAGATCGGCACGCTGGTGCTGAACGACAGGAAGCAGAGCGCCCCCAGCCCGAAGCAGAAGGCGATCGGCACGCCGGCGACGAGGCAGAGGCCGACGACACCGAGCAGGAAGATGGCGATGTTGACGTAGCCCAGCGTCTTGAACACCGGCGTCAGCAGGAAGAAGGCGGCCGCGACGAGGCCGATCACCGCAGCCGAGATCAGGAGATCGCGCAGCGTGCAGGTCCGGACCGCATAGGTCAGCACCAGCGCCAGCATGGCGATGATGCCGAAGGCGATCGCCGAGACGCGATAGCTCGAGGGAATGTTGAGCGCCGCCGAGGTGACGTAGGATTCCTCGATGACATAGTCGATCGCCGGCCAGGTCATCACCGCGAGGAAGGTCGCGACCGCGAGCAGACCGAAAGCGTGGGCGAGACCGCGCAGGCGCTCGGGCAGCATGCCGACGAACAGCGTCAGGCGCAGATGCTCATTGCGGTCGATCGCGATGGCGGCGCCGAGCATGGCGAGCCAGAGGAAGCAGATCGAGGCGGCCTCGTCGATCCAGACCACCGGGATCGACAGGACATAGCGCGAGGTCACGCCGGCGAGCAGAAGCGTGACGATGGCGACGAGCAGGCACGCGGCGATCACCTCGAGCGGACGCACCAGCGCCGAGCCGACGCGCTTCGGGGTATGGTCGAGACTCTCCAGGACCGCGGCGACGCCGTCGCTAGAGTTTGCGCTGGCATGCGCGCCAGCGGCCGCGCCCGTGCTTGTCTCGGCCATAAGGGCCGCTCCTCCCATCCGCCCGCCAGCCTGACGGGTCCATATTATGGCGAATTGCCTCGCTCGTTCCGGCTGGAACATACACGGATCGACCGCTGTTGCAATCGCAGACGCTGCCATCTACACCTTTAAGCAGATGAGAGGTCCGCATCATGGACCCAAATGCGATCGAGGAAATGCAGCCCGAGGCCCTATCGACGCCCGATCTGTCAGGCTCGCAGAGTGTCGACCGCGCTTTGCGATTGCTGGCGCTCGTCGGCCGCGAGAGCGCATCGGGCCTGCCGCTCAGCGAGATCGTCGAGGAGAGCGGCCTGAACAAGCCGACCGTCCGGCGCCTGCTGCTGGCGCTGATGCGGGCGGGCCTCGTCGAGCAGGAGGCGCGCACGCGGCGCTACCATCTCGGCGAGGAGGCCTTCGTCCTCGGCCTGCTCTGCGGCCAGCGCCACGGCCTGCTCGACCTCGCCATGCCCAGCCTGCGGGCGCTCTCGGACACGACGCAGGACACCAGCTTCTTCTCGATCCGGCGCGACCGCTTCGTCATCTGCCTGCATCGCGAGGAAGGCACCTGGCCGGTGCGCACCCACGCCCTCCAGGCCGGTGACCAGCACCCGCTCGGGGTCGGCGCCGGCTCGCTCGCCATGCTGGCGCTGATGCCGGACGCCGAAGCCACGGCGATGATCGAGGCCAATGGTGCCATCCTCGCCGCCCGCTATCCGGCCTATTCGCCGGCGCAGCTCATCGCCGACATCGCACTGGCTCGGGCGCAAGGCTATGCCCTCAATCCCGGCCGCATCGTCACCAATTCCTGGGGCATCGGCGTCGGCGTGCGCTATCCCGACGGACGTATCGCCGGAGCGCTCAGCATCGCCGCGATCGAAACGCGCATGCAGAAGCAGCGCCAGGAAGAGCTCGCCGCCCTGCTGCGCCACGAGGCACGGCAAGTCGAGGCGAGGATCGCCGCCATGCTCGACCGGCGGCAAGCGAGGCCGGCGCAAGACGAGATCAGGACAGCGGAGACGACGCCATGACGAGCGCTGCGAATACCGGCCCGACCGGTGGGCAAAAGCCCGTGACGACACGGGTAATGAACCTCGCGCATGTCCTGACGCGCAATGCCCGCCGCTTCGGCGACCGGCCCGGGCTGATCTGGGGAGAGCGGCACTGGACGTGGGCCGAGCTCGATGCGGCGACACATGCGCTCTGCGCTGCGCTGGCGGCGCGCGGCATCGGCAAGGGCGACCGCATCCTCGTCCACTCGAAGAATTGCGACGAGATGTTCGTCTCGATGTTCGCCGCCTTCCGGTTGGGCGCCGTCTGGGTGCCGACCAATTTTAGGCTGATGCCGGACGAGGTCGCCTGGCTCGCGACCTCCTCGGGCGCCAGGGGCTTCCTCTGCCATGGCGATTTCCCCGATCATGCCGCGGCGGTCGCCAAGGAAAGCAAGGCGCTGCAGTTTACCTGGCGGATCGGCGCGGGCGCCTTCGGCGAGACGACGCTGACCGAGGCGATCGCCGCGCATCAGGGCAGCCGCGTGCCGGACGCCGTCGTCGACCGCGACGATCCCTGCTGGTTCTTCTTCACCTCGGGGACCACCGGACGCTCCAAGGCGGCGGTGCTCACCCATGGCCAGATGGGCTTCGTCATCACCAACCATCTCGCCGACCTCGTGCCGGGCTCGACGGAAGCCGACGCCTCGCTCGTGGTCGCGCCGCTCTCGCATGGCGCCGGCGTGCACCAGCTCGTGCTGTCGGCGCGCGGCGCGCCCTCGATCCTGCTGCCGACCGAGCGCTTCGACATCGACGAAGCCTTCCGGCTGATCGAAAAGCACCGGGTCACCAATATCTTCACGGTGCCGACGATCCTGAAGATGCTGGTCGAGCATCCGGCCGTCGATCAGCACGATCATTCCAGCCTGCGCCATGTCATCTATGCCGGCGCGCCGATGTATCGCGAGGACCAGAAGACGGCGCTGAAGAAGCTCGGCAAGGTGCTGGTGCAGTATTTCGGCCTCGGCGAGGTCACCGGCAACATCACGGTGCTGCCGACCCATCTGCACGAGGAAGAGGACGGGCCGGCGGCGCGCATCGGCAGCTGCGGCGTCGAGCGCACCGGCATCCAGGTCTCGATCCAGAACGACGAGGGCGAAGAGCTCAAACCCTTCGAGACCGGCGAGATCTGCGTGATCGGCCCGGCCGTCTTCGCCGGCTATTACGAGAACCCCGAGGCCAATGCGAAGTCCTTCCGCAATGGCTGGTTCCGCACCGGCGACCTTGGCCATATGGACGAACAGGGCTTCGTCTACATCACCGGCCGAGCCTCGGACATGTACATCTCCGGCGGCTCGAACATCTATCCGCGCGAGATCGAGGAGAAGATCCTGACGCATCCGGCGATCGCGGAAGCCGCGGTCCTCGGCGTGCCCGATGCGGTCTGGGGCGAGATTGGCGTCGCCGTCTGCGTCGCGCGCAGCCCTGTCGACGAGAATGAGCTGGCGGGCTACCTCGCCGAGAAGATCCCGCGCTACAAGATGCCGAAGCGCTTCTTCTTCTTCGAGGAGCTGCCGAAATCCGGCTATGGCAAGGTGCCCAAGCGGCTGGTGCGCGACGAGTTGGAGAAGCGCGGCCTGCTCGACTTCGTGCGCGCGCCGGGGGCTTCGGCGTGAGGACGATCCAGCAGCCGGGGCCGGCCGAGCCCGAGCGCATCCAATGGCTGGAGGCGCACGGTCGCAAGCTCTCGTTGGAGCTAAAGCCCGGTCTGCTGCTCGACGCGATCGCAGAGGCCTTCGCGGCGCAGGGCTTTTCCAGCGGTGTGCTGCGCCTGCCGGCGGGACTGCCGCTGGCACCCTTCGCCTATGTCATGCCGGCGCTGTCGGCCACGCCGGAGCATGCCGCCTTCTACAGCGAGACCTTCCGGCCGGAGGGCGTGACCCGGATCGAGACGGGAGCGCTGACCTTCGGCGAGCGCGACGGCGCGCCGTTCTTCCACGGCCACGCGCTCTGGCGCGAGGCCCATGGCAGGCACAATGGCGGCCATATCCTGCCGGACCAGAGCTTCCTGGCCGAACCTATCAGCGTCGATGCAGTCGGGCTGGATGGCGCCGGCTTCGTCGCCGGCCATGACCCAGAGACCAATTTCAAGCTGTTCATGCCGGCGGAGCGGCTAAGCACTGGCGCAGAAGCCGCCGGCCGGTTCTTCGTGCTGCGGCTACGGCCGAACCGCGACGTCTTCACCGCGCTGGAAGAATTCTGCGCCGAGCGTGGCATCGCCCACGCCGTCATCCATGGCGGCGTCGGCTCGACCATCGGCGCCCGCTTCGCCGATGGCCGCTCGATCGAACCTTTTGCCACCGAGATCGCGATCACCGCAGGCCATGTCGCCCCTGGCATGGACGGCAAGCCAGAAGCGGCGCTCGCCATCGCGCTGGTCGACTATACCGGCGGCATGGCGCAAGGCGCGCTTCGGCGCGGCGACAATCCGGTGCTGATGACGCTGGAACTCGTGCTGGAGGCGCAGTAGCGCATTTCAGTACCGGCCTGAAGCGGCGGAGAAGGTGCCACCGCAGTAGATAATCTGTCTCAGGCAGCGCGAATCCGCCCGAGGAACTGCGCCACTTCAGTATCGAGATCGGCCGACTGGCGCGCCAGCGCATCGGCTGAATCGGCGACATGATGCGCGGCTTCGCCGGTTTCTCCAGCGACGCGATTGACGATGTCGATATGCCCCCCGGCCGTCACCGTCTCGCTGGCGGCGCGCCTGACGTTCTCGGCAATTCCCGCGGTCGCGACATTCTGCTTTTCGACGACGATCGCAACCGCGCGCGAAATCTGGTTGAGCGTCTCGATCGTCGCCGTCATCGCATCGATCGCCTGGACCGCATCGGCACCCGACACGCCGATCGCGTCGATCTGGCTCTGGATCTGCTCGGTCGCACGCCAGGTCTCGTCGGCGAGACCCTTGATCTCGTGCGCGACGACGGCGAAGCCGCCGCCCATACTGCCGATCCTGGCGGCCTCGATCGAGGCGTTGAGGGCCAAGAGGTTGGTGTGCCGGGCAATGGTCGAGATGACATTGGTCACGTTGCCGATCTCGTGCACCTTGCGCGAGAGATCGCCGACACGGTCGAGCACGGTGAGCGCCTGCTGCGTCGTGTCGCCGACGAGGCGGGAGGCCTCGTTCACCTGACGGTCGACCTCGGTGAAGGAATCGGCCAGTTCCGACGTCGCCGCGGTGATGGCGATGACGTTCGAGGACGATTGCCGCGACGCCTCCGAGGCGGCCGTCGAGCGCTGCGACACTTCCGCGGCGCCGTCACGCATCTGTTGCGAAGCCGCCCGCAACGACGAGATCGAGGCGATCACCGCCCGCGCGATCGCGGCGATATTGCGTTCGAATTCATTGGCGAGGTCGTGGAGCATCCGGCGCCGTTCACTCGCAGCTTGCGCCGTCGTTTCCGCGACATCCCGGCGCGCTTCGTCGGCGACCGCCCTGGCCGTCTGGGCCTCGCTGCGCTCGCGCTCGGACGCTTCCACCGCCAGCCGCAGCGCCCAGACGATCCAGCTCAGCGCCCCCGCCTGGACGGTGACGATGGCACCATGCAACAACGCCCGGCGCAAATCACCGCCACCGGGGAAGACCCCCGCGGAATAGACGAAACTGAGAGCGAGATGGTGAACGGTGATCGCCAGCGTCGCAGGCAGGAAGATGCGCCAGTCGAGCCAGCCGGCCAGCACCGCCAGCATGGCGAAGAAATACATGTGAAGGTCGGCCTGATAGGGGTGGCCGGCGAAGGCGTAGACCAGGAGCATGACTTGGCCGACGAGCACGACGCTGGTGACCTGGCGCGTGACCCAGCCGATCCGGTCAATCCGCCAAGCCAATGTGCCCATGATCGCCAGCGCGGCGCCCATCGCCGTCAGGTTCGCCTGAGCCGGCCCGCCAGACGGCGTTCCGATCAGGAGCAGCGCGACATTCGCCCACAGGAGCGCAATGAGGAGCCTGGCGAATCGTGCGCGGAGCCGCTCGACCTCACCCATTCGAAAGATTCCTTGCCTGACGGATGCATGATTGAGCCAGTGAACCGTCGATGACGAGCCAGGCGCCCGCCCGATAAAGGGATGTCGCGTAATCGCGCGCGTCGCCGACGCTGATCGCGACAGCTGCACCGGCGTCCAGTTGGAGGATGCTGCCTCCCGCCTTGGCGATGGCGCGCGCCATGTCGGGTTGGGACGTTCCCGATGGGAAAAAGGCCGCGATCGGTTGTCCCGGAACCGGCCAGGCCGCCACGAGGAAAGCCGCCAAAGCCATGGCCAGGCTGAACATAAAGCCGAAGCCGATTTCACGCATCGCGTGCCCCCCGGCATTCGATCCGCAGTCAAGAAATCATCTTAAGAGTGCAACTGCGGCGCTTTACAACCGGTAAACGGGATCGATTACTATGAACAGGCGTTCACTGCGGACTCGGATCGAGCCTCTAGTCGCAAATTCAAATTGCTTAAGCACGCATAGGTTGAGTCTCCTGTAAAGGCAACGCCCGGACCTGTCGAGTTGATGCGTGAACCGATCGCCCGCCTGCCTCAGCATGCACAAGCGGTGCGGTGGCGCGCGGTGAGACGCTTCGTTATGCTCGCGCCGCAATCTGGAGCCGCGCTCGCATGACATCCGCCTTCCGCCTCATCGCCGTCCTCGGCCTCACCATGCTGCTCGCCGGCTGCGACCGCTGCGGCAACATGATGGAGCTCGACATGTTCCTGCAGCCGGTGAAGAAGGTCTGCACCGGCCAGAAGCCGGCAGGCTGACGCTCCGCGTCATTTCCAGGCAACAAAAAAGCCGGGGCTATGCCCCGGCTCGGATTCTGCGGTGTCGACCAGTTCAGCCGCGGCGCTTCAGCACCGACCAGCCGGCGCCGACCAGGCTCGCCGCCAGCGCCGCCTTGATCAGGTCGCCGAGCAGGAAGGGCTGCACGCCGGCGGCCCAGGCCTTGGCGAAGCCGATACCGGTCGCTCCGCTCGCCATCTGCGCCCCGAGCGCCAGCCAGGCGAAGCCGAACGCCATCAGCACGATCTCGGCCAGCACCACGCCGCCGGCGAGGCGCCAGAGCGAGGCGCCGCGCGAGCCGGCCCAGCCGGCGATCGCAGCCGCAGCGACGAAGCCGATGAGGAAGCCGCCGGTCGGTCCGAGCAGATAGAGCGGGCCGGCCGCGACCGGCGGGGTGTTGGTGAAGACCGGCAGGCCGAACAGGCCATAGGCGATATAGAGCGCGACCGTCGCAGCGCCAAGGCGCGCGCCATAGGCGGCGCCGAGGCCGAGCACCGCCAGCGTCTGCAGCGTCATCGGCACCGGCCAGAACGGCACCTTGACCTTGGCGGCGGCAATGATCAGCAGGCTGCCGACGACGGCGAGGCCGACATTGCGCAGGACTCGGCTGCGCGGACCCGACAGGGCCGGCAGAGCCGCGTTGACCATGGAGGTGGCGGGCAGTGGCAGCGTCTCGGCCATCGGATCTCGTCCTTCTTCTTCGGGCCGTCGACGCCCGGCTCGTTCGTCTATAGGAAATGGCCCGCCGGCCGACAAGCCGGCGATCATGCCCGCTTCTGGATGTGCAGATGACCAGCCCCACTCCCGAGACCGACGAGCCGCTCGACTTCGACCGCGACCCTGGCGCGGCTTCGGGCGAACTCGTGCAGCTCTCGCCGCTGGTGCGTCGCCTGATCGCCGGCAATGGCGGGCCGATGACCTTCACCGGCACCTGCAGCTACATCGTCGGCCGCGGGCGCATCGCGATCATCGATCCCGGCCCGGACGATCCCGGCCATGTCGAGCGTCTGCTGGCGGCGATCGCCGGCGAGACCGTCACCGACATCGTCATTACCCACACCCACCGCGACCATTCCCCGGCAGCGCGGGAGCTGAAGGCGGCGACCGGGGCGCGCATCGTCGGCTGCGGCCTGCATCGGCCGGCGCGCGAACTGGTGCTGGGCGAGATCAACCCGCTCGACGCCTCAGCCGACCGGGACTATGCGCCCGATCTGATCATGGCCGAGGGCGACGCCGTTTCCGGCCCGGGCTGGACGCTTGAGGCACTGGAGACGCCCGGCCACACCGCCAACCACCTCGCCTTCGCCCTTCCGGAAGAGAACACCCTGTTTTCGGGCGACCATGTCATGGCCTGGTCGACCACGATCGTCGCCCCGCCCGACGGCTCGATGGTCGCCTATATGGCCTCGATCGAGAAGCTGCGCGTCCGCGAGGACCGGCTCTACTGGCCGGGCCATGGCGGCCCGGTGCGCGAGCCGCAGCGCTTCCTGCGCGGGCTGGTTCAGCATCGGCGCCTGCGCGAGGCGGCAATCCTCAGCCGTCTGCAGGCCGGCGACGAGACGATCGCCGAGATGGTGCCACCGATCTATCAGGAACTGCCGCCTCGCCTCTTAGGCGCCGCCTCGCTCTCGGTGCTGGCGCAGCTTGAGGATCTGGTCGAGCGCGGCGTGGTGCTCTGTAACGATGCATCGCCGTTGCTGGCGAGCCGCTACCGGCTGGCCTGAGGCTCAACGGTCATTGCGAGGAGAATAGCGACGAAGCAATCCAGAGGTGGCAGTGCTCTAAGTCTCATGGATTGCTTCGCTGTGCTCGCAATGACGGCGATGCCGCTCAGCGCAATTCCACCAGCAGCTTCACCTCTTCCTCGAACGCCGCAATGCGCCTGGCGTTGGCGCCGAAATCGAAGCCGCCCAGCCGCGAGGCCGAGCGGATGTCGATGCGGCTGCCGTCGGCGCGCGGCCGGATGCGGATGGTGATGTCGTCATAGAGGCGCAGTACGCGCGAGCGCGCCACGGCGTCGAGCCGCCCCGCCCCGCTGCGCCCGCCCGGCGCCGCGCCCTCCAGTACCTGCCAGCCGAGGTTGACGCAGGCCTTACGGGCGATGTCGTAGGCGATCTCGGCCGGCAGTTCGAGCACGATCGGCACGGCCTTAGGATAGCCCTGGCGCTGCGCCTTGCGCCGCTCGGCCGGAACATCGGGCGGCACGATCCCGCCTCTGGCGCCAAGCGCCACGCGCGAACGACTGAAGGCCGGCGGCTCGTCGATATCGGTCGAGACATCGGCAATGAGCGGCAGGGTCGCGAGCTGAAAACCGCCATAGGCGACCGGAGCCAGCAGCAGCAGGCAGAGCAGGAAGGCCTGCACGGCGATGGCGACGCCGCGATGCCCCTCCTGCCAGATCCGGACGAAGGCGGCGAGCGCCAGCAGGAAGGCCAGCAGCACGAAGACATAGGCGCCGGCGATCGGCGCCAGCCGCTCGACCGAGGGCTGGCCGGAGCGGAAGAGCAGCACGGCCAGCGCGACGACCGTCAGCCCGAACAGGGCCAGCCGCCGGCTCCAGATCGCCGCGCGCGAAATCGGCTCCTCGAAGACGAGACGACGGTGCATCTCTCTTAGGTGCTTGAGCCTAGGGAAGAAAACAAGGGAGCGCTTGAAACTGACCGGTCGTCCCGGGCGACCGGAGGGAAACCGGGACCCATGCCTGAACGTTTATCAGTGAGGCTCAGACATGGATCCCGGCTCTCCGCTTCGCTGCGTCCGGGATGACCAAGCGTAGGATGCTGCGTCAGCGCACCACGATCGGCACCGTCGCTTCCACCACGCCCGGTACCGCCCGCAACTTCTCGATCAGGTCAAGCACCTCGTCGGGCGCCAGGATCGCCGCATCGTCGCTCGTGCTCGGCGCCGCCCTGAGCCAGCGCTCGCGCAAGGCTCCCGGCAGCTCGGCGTCGGTGCCGAAGCAGGCGAAGAGGTTCTCGAAGGCGGCGTCGAGCACGATGTCGGTCAGCCCGAAATCATAGGGATAGGACTGGCCGCCGGCGCGCAGCACGCTCCGGCCCTCCCCGCCGCGAACCGGCAGCACGACCGAGGCGGTGCCATCCGAGTCCAGCACCCAGCAATAAAGTTTCGTGCCCGCCTTGCCCTCGATGCGGACATCGAGCCGCCGCCCTTTGGCGAAGGGCGAGGCCGCCGGCAGCAGCGCGAGCCGCGCCCGGTCCGAGCCGGCTGTAGCGGCGACATGCTCGAGGAAAGGCCTGACCGCCGGGTCGCAGCCTAGTCCCTCGACCGGAATGCGATTGCGCCCGGTCGGGGCCACCACGGCATCGCCGCGGCGGAATTCGAGCTCCATCCAGCTCTGGCCGTCGCGATCCCTGGCGAAGCGGCCATGTGCCGTCATCTCGCCGCTGGAAGCAGCGCATTGTCCTGGCGCGGCCTTGCGGATGTCCAGTGGCCGGGCGCGCAGGACGCGATCGTCCGAGCGTGACTCGGCATCGAGCGCGAGCAGCAACCGCTCGCCGAGCGCGGCGCTGCAGGTGCTGTAGCCGCTCGCCGCGGCGAAGGGGCAGATATCGACCCGCCGGAGGTCGGGCGCGGCGCGCACCAAATTATCGACCGCCCGGCTCATGACCTGGTCGACATCGACCACGCCGGGCTTGGTCCTGATCGCGATCTCGACCGGCTCGCTCGTCGCCTTGCAGTCACCCGTCTTCGTGATCGCCTGCAGGCGGAAGCTCGCCTTGTCCTCCTGCCGCGCCGGCTCGGTGAAGAAGACGCTGGCATCGCCGTCGAACGCCCGCCGGAGCTGCGCCTCAGCTTCGCCCGGCTTCTGCAGGTTGAGGCTGTCGCGCAGCGTCTTGATGCGGACGACGTCGGCGCTCGCCGCCAGCCTCACCCGCCCCTCGCTCTGCAGCCGGCTCTCGATGGCGAGGCGCACCTCGTCGGCCTGCGTGCGCGACAAGACCTGCTGGCCGGCATCGAAGCCGACCACGGCCAGCGAGAGATCGCGCTTGCCGGCGCAGGCGGCGATGGTGTCGAGCCAGGCCGACAGCGCATCGGCGCGCGCGGCGCCGGCTCCGGAGACGAGCAGTCCGGTGACGAAAAGGCTGCGCAGCAAACCGCTCACGGCCGGGTTCTAGTGCTCCTGCTCCAGCGAGCGCGCATAGCCGTCCAGCGCCCGCACGAAAACGGGGTTGAAGCGGCCATCGATCGCGCCGCTGTAATGATCGGCCTTCTGCGCCGCCCGCTGCAAGGCCCGAATTGTGTCCGGCTTCAGCTTCTGCTCGGAGACGTCGCTCGACGAGATCGCCGCCGCGCCGGCCTCACCCTTCGCCAGCGCCTTCATCAGCATCTGCAGCGAACTCGTGCCGGGGAAGTAGGAGCCGAAGCCGTTGTCGATCAGCGTCGCCATCGAGACCATCGCGATCGGGTCGCCCTTGTCGGCGGCCTGGCGGAACAGGTCGAACCCCTTCTGCGGATTCCTCGGGAAGCCCGGACGCCCTTCGAGATAGGCCGGCACCAGCTTGGCGATCGAGAAGGCGTCGCCCGCCTCCGCCGCTTTCTGGTACCAGCGCAAGGATGCCGCCTCGTCGCGCGCCCGGCCGCGGCCATATTGCAGCATGCGCCCGACATTGCTCATCGCGATGGCGTTGCCGGTGCCGGCGGCCTGCTCATAGAGGCCGAAGGCCTTCTGCAGGTCGACCTTGCTGCCCTGGCCGTTCTCGTAGAGCGCACCGAGATTGTTCATCGCCGCGGCGCTGCCGGCATCGGCCGCCTTGTCGTAAGCAGCCAGTGCGTCCTTGTAGCGCTCGGCTTTGTCATAGGCGCGGCCGAGCTGATAGGAGAGCCGCCTGATCTGCGGCTGCGACTCCGCCGCCTGCTTGCAGGCCGCGATCGCGGCGCGCGCATCGATCCGCGCGAACTTCACGCCCTTGACGCCCTCGCGCCGGTCGGGATCGGCGGGATCGCCGGCGAGCTCGTCGCAGTCCTGCACGCGCGGATCGCGCGAGGCGTCGGTGCGGCCGAGATAGCCTTCCGCCAGCGAACGATAGGCGCAGACCGTGCCGCAGCCCTTGAGATAGTCCTCGTAGCGCCCGGAGCCCCCGAGCCTGACCCAGTTCTGCTCGTCGGTGGCGGCCTCGCCACTGCGGCTTTTTTCAAGCAACAGCGCCATCGCCGCCTCGCGGTACTGGCAGGTCTCGCCGCAGCGCGCGACGTAACCCTCGAGCGCGCTTCGCTCACCCGCCGCCTTGGCCCGCTGCCAGCTGGCCTCGTCCCGCGCCAGTGCGACGGCGCGCGCCACAGCTGGCACCGGCTGCGCCACCGGCAGCGCAATCGAGGCGAGGTCGATCTCCGGTGCCTGCTCGCGGCCGCTGTCGCGCCGGGCCGCGGCCTCGACACTGTCCTTGAGGTAGCGTTGCAGATCGGACCAGGCGAGCGGCCCGGTCTCGGGCGCGCCAGCCGGACGCGCCAGCCCGGCAGCGCCCATCAGGAAGCGGCTGGTGAACAGGCCGAGCTTCTGGGTCTCGTCCCAGTTGGCCGGCGTCGTGCCGGAGGTCGCGACCAGCTTGACGATGCCACCGCCCGTGCGCGGCTTGGCCGGGGTGAACCCCGGCGCCGAGACGGCAAGCAGGCTCTCGCCCTTGCGCCCGGTCTCGCCGGTGAAGCAGGCGTCGATCATCACGATCAGCTGGCGCTGCGCTCCGATCTTCTGCCGCACCAGCTCGAGGTTCCGGTAGAGCGTCTGCAGCGCATAGCCGCTCTCGCTGGCATTGGGATTGCCGTCCTGCGGCAAGAGGAAGGGCTGGCGCGTGGCGAGATCAGGCACGCCATGGCCGGAATAGTAGACGAAGACGTTGGAACGCCCTTCGACCGCGCTGCGCCAGAGCTTGCCGCCCTGCGGATTGGCCTCGCTGCCGAACATCTGGGTGAGTTCGCCGAGCGTCGCGTCCTTCAGCAGGAAGACGTTCTGCTCGCGGAAGCCGAGCGTGCCGGTGAGATAGGCCTTGATCGCCTCGGCGTCGTTATGGGCGAAGTCGACCGTGCTGGTCTGCTTGTAGATCTTGTTGCCGATCACCACCGCAATCGACTCGGCATTGTCGGAGAGGGTGGCCGGCGGCGCCTGCGCGATCGAAGGTGAGAGAAGCCCGAGCCAGAGCAGGGCTGCGATCAGGAACGCCGGCAAGGCCACCTCCAGAATCCGCGCGCCAGCGCTCTGCCGCGCCGGCACGTCGATTTGTCGATGCGGCTTTTGTCCGGACGATCCGTGGCGAAGATGTGACGCTGGGTCCCCTTAGCGGCCGCTGAGAGGCGCGTTGCGCCCATCCGTGGTCGCGAGCCAGATGCCGATGCCGACGACCACGATCCCGACCGCGAGGTTCCAGCCGATCGGCTCGTTCAGCACGGCCGCGGCCACGAGCGAAGCCGTGACCGGGTTCACGGTGACGGTGACCGCGACGCTGGTCGGCGATGCCTTCCCCAAGGCGAAGGCCCAGAGATAGAAGGTCAGCGCGGCGCCGATCACGCCGAGATAGAGCGCCGCCGACCATTGCGGGATGGCAAACTGCGCCACCGCATCGAAGCTGCCGCGCACCAGCGAGATCAGGATCAGCGCCGCAGCGCCAACCGCCATCGCGACCGTCGTGAACGGGATCGGGCCGCAGCGGCTGATCACCGGCTTCGACCAGATGCCATAGAGCGCCATGCACAAGGCCGCCGCGATCATCAGGAGATCGCCGCGCCAGGCCTGCGGCGGCGCATCAGCAAGCCCTGAGAGCAGCGCGAAGCCGACGCCCGCCATCGCTATCAGCACCCCGGCGGTCTTGCGCGCTGTCAAACGCTCGCGCCCCAGCGCCGCGACGACGACCAGCGACAGCAGCGGCAGGGTCGAGAGAGCCAGCGCCCCGCGCGCGCTGCTCGTATGGATCAGCGAGGCGTTGAAGAGGATCGGGAAGAGCGCGAAGAAGAGCAGGCCGAGCCCGGCGGTCTGGAGCCAGTCGCCGCGCTCGGGCCAGCGCCGGTCGCCGAGCAGGGCGACCGGGGCGAGCAACAGGCAGCCGATGCCGAAGCGGAAGGAGCCGATCGCCAGGGGATCGAGATGGCCGACGAGATAGCGCGTCGCGGCGATGGAGGTTCCTCCAAGCGCGCTCGACGCCGCCGCGGCCACCACCCCCCAGAGCTCGCTCATGCCGGGGCCTCCGCTGGCTCGGGTCGGCTCAGTCGATCGCCCGCACCGCTCCCTTGGCCGCGCTGGTCGCCAGCGCCGCATAGGCTTTCAGCGCGGTCGAGACCTTGCGCTTGCGCGGCGCCGCCGGCTTCCAGGCGTCCTTGCCCCTGGCCTCCATCGCGGCGCGCCGGCGCGCCAGCTCCTCGTCGGAAACCTTGAGGACGATGCTGCGCCTGGGTATGTCGATCTCGATCACGTCGCCGCTCTCGACCAGGCCGATCGCGCCGCCCTCGGCCGCCTCGGGCGAGACATGGCCGATCGACAGGCCCGAGGAGCCGCCGGAGAAGCGCCCGTCGGTGACCAGCGCGCAGGCCTTTCCGAGGCCCTTCGACTTCAGATAGCTCGTCGGATAGAGCATCTCCTGCATGCCCGGCCCGCCGCGCGGCCCCTCATAGCGGATCAGGACGATGTCGCCTTCCTTGACCTTGCGGTTCAGGATGCCCTCGACAGCCGCATCCTGGCTCTCGAAGATCACCGCCGTGCCCGAGAAGGTCAGGATCGAGGCGTCGACGCCGGCCGTCTTCACGATGCAGCCGTCGAGCGCGATATTGCCGTAGAGCACGGCGAGGCCGCCATCCTGCGAATGCGCATGCGCCTTCTCGCGGATCACGCCCTTTTCACGATCGAGGTCGAGCTCCTCATAGCGCCGGTCCTGGCTGAAGGCGGTCTGCGTCGGCACGCCGCCGGGCGCGGCGCTGTAGAAGGAGCGCACCGCCTCGCTCTGCGTCTGCCTGATGTCCCAGCGCTCAAGCGCCTCGCCCAGCGTCGCGCTGTGCACGGTCGGCAGCGAGGTGTCGATCAGGCCGGCGCGGTCGAGCTCGCCGAGGATCGCCATGATGCCGCCGGCGCGGTGGACGTCCTCCATGTGCACGTTGGCGACGGCCGGGGCGACCTTGCACAGCACCGGCACATTGCGCGAGAGCCGGTCGATATCGGCCATGGTGAAGTCGATCTGCGCCTCATGCGCCGCCGCCAGCAGGTGCAGCACCGTGTTGGTCGATCCGCCCATCGAGATGTCGAGCGTCATCGCGTTCTCGAAGGCCTTGAAGCTCGCGACATTGCGCGGCAGCACGCTCTCGTCGTCCTGCTCATAGTAGCGCTTGGCGATGTCGACGATCAGGTGCCCGGCCTCGACGAAGAGGCGCTTGCGGTCGGCATGGGTCGCCAGCGTCGAGCCGTTGCCAGGCAGCGCGAGGCCAAGCGCCTCGGTCAGGCAATTCATCGAATTGGCGGTGAACATGCCCGAGCAGGAGCCGCAGGTCGGGCAGGCCGAGCGCTCGATCACCTCGACTTCGCTGTCAGAATACCTGCTGTCGGCGGCGGCGACCATGGCGTCGACGAGGTCGACCTTCTTCAGCACGCCCTCGGCGATGTACTTGCCGGCCTCCATCGGCCCGCCCGAGACGAAGACGACCGGGATGTTCAGACGCATCGACGCCATCAGCATGCCGGGCGTGATCTTGTCGCAATTGGAGATGCAGACCATCGCATCGGCGCAATGGGCGTTGACCATGTATTCGACGCTGTCGGCGATCAATTCGCGCGAGGGCAGCGAATAGAGCATGCCGTCATGGCCCATCGCGATGCCGTCATCGACCGCGATTGTGTTGAATTCCTTGGCGACGCCGCCGGCCTTCTCGATCTCGCGCGCGACGAGCTGGCCGAGGTCCTTGAGGTGGACATGGCCCGGCACGAACTGGGTGAACGAGTTCACCACCGCAATGATCGGCTTGCCGAAGTCCGAATCCTTCATGCCGGTGGCGCGCCAGAGGCCGCGGGCGCCGGCCATGTTGCGGCCATGGGTGGTGGTGGCGGATCTCAGCCTCGGCATGCTTGACCTCGTTGACGCTACGTCCGAACAGAAGGGCTCGCCCTATAGCTAGCGGGCGTGCCCGGCCAGCCAAAATTGAATTATTCGATTTGGATGATCGGCGCCGTCCATGCTGCGGGCGCGAAAGACCTTGCAAGCCGAATGGAAACTCAGCCCTCATCCTGAGGAGCGATCCGAATGGATCGCGTCTCGAAGGATGCTCCAGGAGGCTCGAGTGGCAAGCTGGAGCATCCTTCGAGACAGGCGCTACGCGCCCTCCTCAGGATGAGGGCGGAGGGAGAACGGGGTGACGGCACTGCGCAATATAGATATCGACCTGCTGCGTTCCTTCGTCACCATCGCGGAACTGCGGTCCTTCACCCGCGCCGCCGCTGCACTCAATCGCACGCAGTCGACCATCTCGACGCAGGTGCGCAAGCTCGAGGAGATCGCCGGCCAGACCCTGCTGCAGCGCTCGCCGCAGGAGGTCCTCCTGACGCGCGCCGGCGAGGATTTCCTCGGTTATGCCCGCCGCATCGTCGCGCTGCATGACGAGGCGCTCGACGTCGTCCGGGCCCAGAGCGTGTCGGGCCGCGTCCGGCTCGCGGTGATGGACGACTACGCCACCATCGTGCTGCCGGAGACGCTCGCCCGTTTCGCCCGCTCCCATCCCGAAGTCGAGCTCGAGGTCACCACCGGCTTCACCCGCGACCTGATCGGCAGCCTCGGCGAAGCCTTCGACCTCGTCCTGGCGACGCAGAAGGCGGGCGACGGCGGCGGCGAGGTGCTGCGGGCCGAGCGCACCGCCTGGGCCTGGTCCGACCGACACGATTTCCCTCCTGCAGGACCGCTGCCTTTGGCGCTTCTGAAAGCGCCGAACATGTACCGCGAATGGGCGCTCGCGGCGCTCAACGAGGCCGGCCGGCCCTGGCGCATCCTGTTCTCCTCCTCCAGCATCGGCGCGGTCGAGGCTGTCGCTGCCGCCGGTGCGGCGCTGACCGTGGTCAAGGCCGGCACGGCGCGGGAAGGCCTGCGCCTGCTCGGCGAGGCGGAAGGGCTGCCTTCGCTGCCGGCCTCCGAAATCGCGCTGCATCTCGCGCCGGGCCGTCCGACGCCGGCGGTCAAGGCGCTGGCGGGGTTTCTGGCCGAGGCGCTAAGGGCGGAGAACTAGGCACAGCCTGGAACCCCTCCTGGAAGAAGAGGGTTTCCCGCGCCCTTTCCGTCATGGTCGGGCTTGTTGTCCCGACCATCCACGTCTTAGCTTCGCTGGTCCAAGACTGTGATTCAAGACGTGGATGCTCGCCACGAGGGCGAGCATGACGGCGTGCGGCGACCCATCGCCGCGGGGACAACTCTCCAATCAATCCCCGCTCCCGAAACCTGTCGTATTCTCTCTCCGTCCCGCCCGACCAAGGGGGCTGTCGCGAGGCGTCGTGCGGCCGGGCGGGAGAGCGGTGTCCGCCTTGAACAGCCGTCGCGGGCTGGGGGCATGGTCCGGAAAAGTGGGCACCACTTTTCCGATCAGAGCATGCTCCACCAAGCATGGCGGAGGAGCCTCGCCGGGCGAAGCCGGGTCTGCCCGACCCGATGGCACGGCGAGGCACCTTCAAGAGAACCGCGCGCGGGGTTCGGCAGCGGCGAGCATTTGCCGCTTCGACACTTCGACATCGACATTCGCCATGGCGGCGAAAGGCCGCCGCGACCGGACCCCGCGCACCCCTTGGGTTGCGCTCGCCTTGCAGACCCTCGCGGCGGGAGCCGGCGGGAATACAGACATATGTCTGGTCACGGCTTCAACACGTCACTCAAAGGAACGCGGTAAGTCTCGACGCTGGAACGCGATACTCACCACCGGGAATCCTCGATAATATTCGTTTCGATCTTTCTCAGATTCTCCGGAGTTGCACGCACAATTCCAATAGGTCGGCACGCTCGATGCCCTCGAATGCGCCCGACCCCATGAAACGGGTCCACCAGCTCAAATCCGATATACACGGCCCCTTTTTCCGGCCAGTCACTGTAGACTCCCTGCATCGTGACCAAAACCGTCCATGATCGCAGCGCAGGTCCCTTGAGCGTCGAGCGAACCTCGATCTCAAAGGCATGATCGACAACGGCTTCGCGGATAGGACGAACGGGGCGCACCGAGCGGATCAGGCCTTCGACGAGGATCTGCCGAGCATTGATTTCCGCATAATTCACACCGAGGAAACCGTTGCAGGCCAACGCGCCTGAGGCATGTAGAAGAACCAACAATCCAAGAACGAGGCCTCTCATGTCTCAATCTCCCGTACGTGCCACATGACGGCGCGCTGACGCATCCGATGCGCCTACTTTCAAGCCCTCGCAGCAGGAGCCGGCGAGGTCGCGGAGAACTTCGCTTCCTTATCGCACCATGTCGGCGAGCGCATCGCGCATCGCCGCGCTGGAGACGTGAAAAACGCCCTCATAGGGCAGGCTGAGATCGACGATCACGAACATGATGCTGGAGACCGAGAGCACCCCGATCGCCAATACGGCGGCGCTGAGCGCGCGGCGCGGGATCTGCAGGCCGAAGCTCAGGAACACCAGGCTGAGCCAGAAGCTGACGATGCCGACGAAGAATCCGCCCGAGGCCGTGTTCGCATCCTCGATGACGTTCCACCTCGCCGCCGGAACGGCCGCATAGGCGGCGCGGCAACGGGCCGCCGAGTGTTCGAGCCCGGCGGTCTCGAGCCCGTCGACCTCGGCGCCGATCGCGTTTATCAAGCGGGTCAGGCCGCTGTCCTCGCCGCGCACCGCCATGCCGCGCGGATCGGGCATGCCCGCGACCTCGGGCGCTGTCTCGCGCGGCCAGGTGCTCGCGATCACCGCGGCGGTGTACTGCCGAAGCTTCAGCCGGGTCGGCTCGGCCGCCGCCCTGAACACGCGCAGGCATTGGTCGAGATTGGCGAGGCGCGCGGCATAGGCCGAGCGATGGGCGCTGGTCAGGTCGTAATGCGTCCGCGCCGTCGACAATTGCAAGCTGAGGATCAGCGCGGCGAAGGTGACCATCAGCCCGGTCACCAGCCTGATCGACTCCATGTTCTCGCTGGTCAGATGGCGCTCGTGCAGGCGCTTGCGCAGCGCCAGCCCCGCCAGCGCGCTCAGGCTGAACAGGGCGAGGAAGGCCAGGACCAGGAGGAATTCCATGCGATCTCCTCGGCTCGACATCCTGGGAACGCTCGGTCGGTGTGAGCCTCGGCTTTCGCAACGTCAATCATTGTTGTCGCTTGGGCAAATCGGGATCAGGGTCCAACCAGCTGCCCGCCGTCGACCACGATTGTCTGGGCGGTGACCCAGCTCGCCTTGTCCGAAGCGAGGAAGAGCACGACTTCGGCGACCTCCTCCGGTCTGCCCATCCGGCCGAAGGGAATGCTGGCAAGGGTCGCCCGGTAGAGCTCGGGGTTAGAGGTCTTCCGATCCTCCCATGTCCCGCCGGGGAACTCGATCGAGCCGGGGGCGACGCCGTTCACCCTGATGCCCTGCTTCGCCAGCATCTTCGCCTGGCTCGCCGTGTAGTGCATCACGGCCGCCTTGATCGCGCCATAGGGCGCCGAGCGGGATGAGGCCCGCAGCGCCGAGATCGAGGAGATGTTCACGATCGACGAACCTGGCTTCATGTGCGGGACCGCCGCGTGGCTGCCGCGGACGATCGCCATCATGTCGATGGTCAGCGAGGCGGCCCAGCCCTCCTCGTCATCCGCATGGCCGAAGCCGGAAGCGTTGTTGACGAGCACATCCAGGCCTCCGAGCGCGGCTACTGCCTGCGGCACATAGGCCTCGATCGCCTTTGCGTCCGCGAGATCGACGCTGGCCGCGTGCGCCGTCACGCCGAGAGCCTCGATCTCCCGGCGCGTCGCATCGAGCGGTCCCGGATTCCGCGCACAGATCGAAACCGCCGCGCCCTGCGCTGCGAACCCCAATGCGATCGAGCGCCCGATGCCACGGCTGCCACCCATGACGATCACGCGCTTGCCGGCGAATTCCTTGGCCATGCGGGTGATTCCTTGCTGATCTGTCTTAGCTGCCATTTCAGGAAAAACGGAGTGCGATAGGGTGCTTCGCCATGTGCTCCCAAGCGAATGCCGTCGGTCAGGCGATATAATTACTCCACTTCACCGCACGCGTCTGAACGGCGCCGGTTATCGTCGCCAAGACTGTCAAGAAACGCGCAAGTCCAAGCGGGGCACTTTCAACGATAAAGTATTGAGAAGCGTCAATCTCGATTGGCTCGAAAATCTTTTCATTTTTGAGCAAAATTCCTTTCGAAAGGTCGAGATAAATGTCAGGCCTATTGGATTCAGAGTCCGTCCCGGAACTCATGACGCTCGCGCGATGCGGCGGATAAGAACCATGGCGGCGGCTGCGTAGAGGAAGGCCGTCGCGGAGGCGATGGTGGC
>NZ_JBHSLW010000030.1:0-10527 GCF_042657265.1 Allobosea eneae | reverse complement strand
AGCTCAACACGCTGGTGGCGAGCTTCCGGACGGGCAGCGGGGCCGGCGTTGCGATGGCCGCTGGAGCGGTGTCTTCCGGAGCCGGGGCGCGCCCTGCCGCTCGTCTTGCATCACGGGGCCCGGCACGCCCTGCGGGCGCCGCGCCGCACATGGCCGGCCCGGCCGACTGCGGCAGCAGCCAGGCGCCCGAGCCGGAGCGGCTGCGCCAGCTCGCCGAGGCCGCCTTCGCCCAGAGCAAGGCCGCCAAACCTCAGCCGCGCAAGGCAGCCAATGGCCGCGCCGGCGATACCGGATGGGAGGAGTTCTAAGTCCCGGGCCGAGGCGGCGTCAGTTGCTGAACGCCGCCTCGGCGCTGCGCAGGCGAGCGACGTCGCGGCGCGGCGGAGCGCCGAACAAGCGGCTGTATTCGCGGCTGAACTGCGAGGGGCTCTCATAGCCGACCTCGAACCCGGCAGAGGCGGCATCCCGCGCATTCGCCAGGATCAGGCGGCGCGCCTCCTGCAACCGCAATTGCTTCTGGTATTGCAGCGGGCTCATCGCCGTCACCGCCTTGAAATGTTGGTGCAGCGCAGACGCGCTCATCCTCGCCTCCGCCGCCACAATCTCGACGCTGAAGGGGCTGCGGTAATTGCGCTTGATCCAGGCGATGGCGCGATTGACCTGCTGCAGCTTGCTCTCCGCCACGGCGATCTGGCGCAGACGCGCCGCCTGCTCGCCGGTCAGCAGACGATAAAGGATTTCGCGCTCCAGCAGCGGCGCCAGCACCGCGATGTCTGCGGGAGCCTCCAACAGACTGGTCAGCCTGATCACGGCGTCGCGCAGCGTCGGCGTCATCGGGCTGACCGTCAGCCCCGGGCCGGGTGACAACTCGCGGTCGGCCAATGGCGGCGCTTCCAGCATCAGCGCGCCGATAGCGGCAGGGTCTAGCTCAAGCTTGACGCAGAGATAGGGCTCGTCCGGCGTCGCCTCGATCACCTGGCCGATCACCGGCAGGTCGAGCGAGACGATGAGACAATGCGCGGCGTCGTAACGGTAGATCTGGTCACCCAGGATCACCTGCTTGGCCCCCTGGGCGATGATGCAGAGCGCCGGCTCGTGCAGGCCGTGCATCGGCTCGCTGGGCTGCGACAGGCGCACCACCTTCAAGCGCGGGATCGCCGTGTCATAGACGCCGTCGGTCGGCGCGAATCGCGCAATGAGCGCGGCGAGTTCCTCGACCTGGGGCATGCGAACCTCCTCGCGGACAGTTTCGGCGTCGGGCTTTCATATAAGGAAAGACCGGGGTTTTGCGAGCATCGAGCTAACGCGCTGGAGGATCAGGCAATGATCGCGGCGGATCGCTCTACCGCCTCCGGCTCGCGCCGGTGCATTGTCCAACCATACCGGCAGCGTTGTCGACGAACGGACCACAGGCGGAACGCCCTGGCGCCCTGTGCCGGTTGCTACTGACATATTCCTGTCAAGGGCGGCGCTATCTGCACCGCCCAACAACCTGAACGAAAGGAGATCATCATGCCCTTCAGCCAGGTCTTCCAGTCGCTCGGCGCGATCGCGTCGATCATTGTCCCGGCCAAGCCGTCGGTTCGCCCGCTCGAGATCGATCTCGAGCTTCCCGAGCCGCTGAGCAAGGCCGAGCGCGCGGTGCTCGGCCGCTGGGTCAGCGAGGACGGCGCCATCCGGCTTGATCTTCGGCCCAATGGCCGCTTTGGCAAGCAGCGCGACCAGGCGCCGGGCCATGGCGGCCGCTACGAGGTCGATGCGTCGCAGCTCTATTTCGAGAGCGACGCCGGCCATGTCTGGAGCGGTGAATTGCGCCGCGGCCAGCTCGCCTTTGGCGAGAAGCGTTTTCGCCGGACCCTGCAGCTGGATCCGGTCGGATTGATCCGATCCGACCGGTAAAGACCAACAGCGTTGCGGCGGAGCCTCGTGCTCCGCCTCAATAGCCGACTGTAAAACGCTGGCGCGAATGCGCCGGCTTTTCCAGTTCGTCGACCAGGGCAATGGCGTAGTCCTCGGCCGAGATCCGGCTCTGGCCGTTGTCGTCGACCAGGAGCTGGTCCTTGCCGAGGCGGAACTTGCCTGTGCGCTCGCCCGGCTCGATCAAGGCGGAAGGCGAGAGGAAGGTCCAGTCGAGGTCGCCTTCGCCCTTCAGCAGATCCAGGAAGGCGCCGCCCTTCCTGGCCTCGTCGAGATAGAGCGCCGGGAATTCCTTGGTGTCGAACAGCTTGACGCCGGGCGCGACCTCAAGGCTGCCGGCACCGCCGACGACGAGATAGCGCGCCACGCCGGACCGCTTCACCGCCGCCAACAGCACCGCCGGATCGCTGGCGGTGAAATGCACGGCGCTGATCACCGCATCATGACCGGCGAGCAAGGCGGCGAGCCCGTCCTTGTCGTAGACATCGCCTTTCAGTGCAGTGATCCCCGCGCCCGGCGGCACCTTCTCGGGATTGCGGACGATGGCGGTGACCTGATGGCCGCGGCTGGTCAGCTCGGCGAGCAGGCGCGAGCCGATGAAGCCGGTGGCGCCGATGAGAGCAATCTTCATGGTGATCTTCCCTGGTATCTTCTGGGAACCTACATCCCAATAGACACCAGATGGCAGTCATGCGATTTTCTCTCAAGAAGGCACTTTCACGCCACAAGGTCACCTGCCGGAAACCGCCATGCTGCATCGCCCCGATCCGTTCAATGCCCGCTGCCCGACCCGGCAGGTGCTCGACCGCATCGGCGACAAATGGGCGGTGCTGGTGCTGATCCTGCTCGAGCAGGAGACGCTGCGGTTCAACGAGTTGCGCCGGCGCATCGACAGCATCTCGCAAAAAATGCTGTCGCAGACGCTGAAGAGCCTGGAGCGCGACGGGCTCATCTCGCGCCGGGCCTTCGCGACCGTGCCTGTCACGGTCGAGTATGCGCTGACGCCGCTCGGGCGCACGCTCGCCGGCACGGTCGCGGCGCTGACGCAATGGGCCGAAGCCCATATCGGCGAGGTCGAAGAGGCGCAGCGCCGCTACGACCGCGGCGAGGTCGCCGCCTGATCAGCGTTTCAAGGACCGCTTCGGCTTGAAGAAAGCCCCCCAGGCATCGTCCGGCGGCCCCTTCGTCTCGATCTCCGGCGCCTTATAGGCGTCGGGCGCCAGATCCTTCTCCAGCAGCTCCCAGGCGACCGGCATGGCCACCGCGGCGCCAGGCCGGGCCCGCGTCGAGAACGGGGCGATCGCGGTCGAGCCGCGTCCGTTCCTGAGATAGTCGATGAAAATGCGGCCCTTGCGCGCCTTCTTCGACAGAGTCGCGGTGTAGAGTTTCGGCTCGGCCTGCTCCATCGCCTTGGCGAAGTCGCGGGCGAAACCCTTGACCTCATCCCAATCCGCCTTGGGCCGCAGCGGCAGCACGACATGGAAGCCCTTACCGCCGGAGGTCTTGAGAAAGCTCTCGAAACCGAGCTCGTCGAGACGCTCGCGTACGGTCAGCGCCGCCTCGCGCACGCGCTCGATCGGCACGCCCTGGTCGGGGTCGAGATCGAAGATGACCTGGTCGGGCGTCTCGACCGCATCGACTTTCGCGCCCCAGACATGGACCTCGACCGTGCCGAGCTGGACGAGGGCGGCGAGCCCGTCGAAATCGCGGATGAAGAGCAGCTCCTCGCCATCCTTGTCCTTCATCCGCAAGACGGATTTGTGCAGGCCGGCGCCGGCATGCTTCTGGAAGAAGACCTGCCCGCCGACGCCATCGGGTGCACGGAGCAGGCTCAAGGGGCGCTCGATCACGAAGGGCGCCATGCGCTCCCAGACACTGGCGTAATAATCGAGCAGATCCTGCTTGGTGAAGCCGATATCCGGCCAGAGCGGCTTGTCGGGATTGCTCAGCGTCACGGTCGTCTCCGGGCCGGCCTTGCGCCGGGCCTTCGTTGTGCGCTGAACCTTCTTTGGCTCGGGCTTGGCCGGCTTCTCCTCGACGACCGCTTCCGCCGGCTTGTCCTCGCGCAGGCCAAGGAAGGACGCGTGCCGCAGCGTCTTCGAGGCTGTCCAGGAACCGAATGCGATCTCGGCGACGAGTTCGGGCCTCACCCAGACGATACCATGCTCGCGGCCAGGTTTACCGGCGAATGGGGGGGCTTTCGCGGCGACGGCATCGAGCTTCTTCTTCAGCGCCGCGGCCGAGCTGCGCGTAAAACCGGTGCCGACGCGGCCGGCCGGCTTCAGCTCATCGCCCTCGTGATAGCCCAGGACGAGCGAGCCGAGCTGGTTGCGCGACGCCTTCGACGGGACGTAGCCGGCGATGACAAACTCCTGGCGCTGCGTGCATTTCGACTTGATCCAGTCGCGGCCGCGACCGCTGCGATAGGGCGCCTCGGCGCGTTTGGAGATCACGCCTTCCAGCCCCATGCGGCAGGCATGGCGCAGCATGGTCTGGCCCGGCTCGGTGAAATGCTCGGAATAGCGTAGCGGCGTCTCCGGCCCCGCGGCTTGCAGCAGCTCCTCCAGCCGCTCCTTGCGGGCGAGCAACGGCTCGCGCTGCAAGTTCTCGCCGTCGAGATGCAGCAGGTCGAAGGCGAAGAACACGAGGTTTGCGGTCTTCTCCTCCGATAATGCGGCTTGGAGCGCCGAGAAGGAGGAAATGCCGTTCTCGCCCAGCGCCACCACTTCGCCGTCGATCAAGGCCGCCTCGCAAGGCAGCGCCGCCAGCGCATTGCCGATCCGCTCGCCGAAGCGCTCGGTCCAGTCGAGCCCGGTCCGGGTCAGCAGCTTGACCTTGCCGGCGGAGATCCGCGCCTGCAGCCGGTAGCCGTCGAACTTGACTTCGTGCAGCCAGGCATCGCCCGCCGGCGGTTTCTCCTGGAGAGTCGCAAGGCAAGGCTCGACAAAGCGCGGCAGCGGCTCGCTGTCTGTCTTCGCCGAGCGTCCGGCCGGCTTGGTCTTCGCCGGCTTTGCAGCGGCAGCTTTGGCCTTGGCCGCCTTGGGCCTGCGCCCCGTCGCGGGCTTTTCGTCAGTCGACCAGACGTCACCTGCGGGGTCGTCGCCGACTTCCTCGACGCTTTTTCCGGATTTCACCGAATCTGGCGCGGCCTCCAGAATGTCCTCGTCGTCACGGGCGAAATCGTCGTCGACCTTGATCAGCAGCCAATTGTCACGCTTCTCGCCGCGGCGGGGCTTCAGCCTGACCAGATGCCAGCGGCCGCCGAGCTTGTGGCCTTCGAGCGCGAAGGCGAGATGACCCTTCTCCATACCGCGGACGGGATCGCCCTCTGGAATCCATTTGCCCTCGTCCCAGATGACGACCGAGCCGGCCCCGTACTCGCCTTCGGGAATCGTGCCCTCGAAGGCGCCATATTCGAGCGGGTGGTCCTCGACATGGACGGCGAGCCGCTTCTCAGCCGGATCGAGGCTTGGGCCCCGCGTCACTGCCCAGGACCATAGCACGCCGCCATGCTCGAGCCTGAGATCGTAATGCAGCCGGCGGGCGGCATGCTTGTGGATCACGAAGGCGCCCCCGGCCGCTGCGGCCTTCCGACGGCGTGCAGCAGCGCCTTTCGGCTCACGTGTGCGAGAGAAATCGCGCTTCGAACGGTAGAGGTCGAGATTGGTCATGACGCCCTCCGACGCGCGTCAGGCGCTCTTTTTGGCCTTGCCGGCAGCGGTCTTCTTCGTCGGCTTGCGCGCGCTCGCCGATTTCCTTTCGCGAGCCGCCGACTTGCCGGGCGAACCGCTTTCCTCGCCAAGGCTCTTCTTCAGCGCCTCGAACAGATTGACGACGTTGGTGGGGCGCTCGGCCGGCTTCGCCACCGGCGGCTTCTTACCCTTGCGCTTGGCCGCGATCAGCTCGAGCAGCGCCTCCTCGTACCGGTCCTCGAAGCCGCTCGGATCGAACTTCGCCTGCTTCTTCTCGATGATGTGCGTGGCGAGGTCGACCAGTTCCGCGTCGAGCTTGCCCTTGCTCAGCCCGTCGAAGACCTCGTCCGGCTGGCGCACGGTCTTGTCGTAGCGCAGCGTGGTCAGCAGCAGGCCCTTGTCGAAGGGCTCGATCATCACCGGACGCTCGCGGCGATAGAGCACGATGCGGGCGATGCCGGCCTTCTTCTGCTTCGCCATCGCCTCGCGGATCACGGCGAAAGCCTCTTCCGAGACCTCGTCCGACGGGCTGAGATAATAGGGCTGGTCGAAATAGATCTGCGGAATCGCGGCGCGATCGACGAACTGCTCGATCGAGAGCGTATGCGAGCTCTCGATCTGGACCGCGTCGATCTCGTCCTCCTCGATCAACAGGTATTCATCGCCGCCGATCTCGTAGCCCTTGACCTCGTCGTCGGGATCGACCGGCTTGCCGCTAACGCTGTCGATATATTGGCGCCGGACGGTATTGCCGGTCTTGCGGTTGATGACGCGGAACGAGACCTTCTCGCTATGGTCGGTCGCCGAGGTCAATTCGACGGCGCAGGAGACCAGCGAGAGCTTGAGATAGCCCTTCCAGGCCGGCCGGGGCGCCATCAGGCTGCCCTCAGCTTCGGCCGGGCCGGCAAGGCCGGCGGCAACCCGCGCAGCCAGGCCTCGGCCCGTACGATCTCGTCGCGGGTCACAACGGGTACGGGATCGGACAGGATCGCCAGCAGGACGTCGCGGTCGAGCTGGCCGTTGGCGATCACCTCGGCGAGCGCGTCGCGGGTCTCGCGCTCGGCCCGGAGCTGGGCGCCAAGCGCGGCGATGAGACGGTCCTTCGGCATGGCGGGCATGATACGCGACCCCGGTTTGAAACCCTGCGGCGAGTCAACCTGCGGAGCCCGCCGAGGTTCCGGGAGCTGCGCTTTCCCGTGCTGCGATGCAGCACCCTAGCGTTTCCTTGGATTTCGTGTATATGCCCGGGCAACCGGCCGCACAGCCGGCTGCGCATCCCTTCCGCGATGAGGCGGATGCGGGCTTCGGACCTTGCTGGACGACATCCCGGCCTGGCCCGCCAGATCAACACTCAACCGAAGGACATCACGATGTCGATCACTGCCGAGCGCAAGACCGCGCTCATCAAGGAACATGCCACCAAGCCGAACGACACCGGCTCGCCGGAAGTCCAGGTCGCGATCCTCACCGAGCGCATCAACAACCTGACCGGCCACTTCAAGTCCCATACCAAGGACAACCATTCGCGTCGCGGCCTGCTCAAGCTGGTCTCGCAGCGCCGCTCCCTGCTCGACTATCTGAAGGGCAAGGAAGAAGCACGCTACAAGACCCTGATCGAGAAGCTCGGCATTCGCCGCTGATCGGACCGAATTCCCGCCCGGTGCTTCGTTGCTCCGGGCGGTTCTACGAGGGGCCAGCTTATGGCCCCGATCCGGGAGCGCCGTAATGAGGCGACGTTCCCCCTTCAATGCGGCAACCGCATGGGGCGGCTTTCCGCATGATCCGCCGGCGTCAGTGACGTCCATGGCAGGATCGCCGAGCGCCCGGGCGCGCTTCCCGCGAGCACATCCCGGACGTTCAGCCGTCTTGCCCATGGGCATGATCGACGCCGGACGGATCGCATCCGACCGAAAGACAATCCTATGTTCGATGTTCAAACCGAAGAGCTGATCTGGGGCGGGCGCAAGCTCGTGCTCGAAACCGGCAAGATCGCCCGCCAGGCCGACGGCGCCGTGCTCGCCACCTATGGCGAGACCGTCGTGCTCGCCACCATCGTCTCGGCCAAGGAGCCGAAGCCGGGCTTCGACTTCTTCCCGCTGACCGTGAATTACCAGGAGAAGACCTTCGCAGCCGGCCGCATCCCCGGCGGCTATTTCAAGCGCGAGGGACGCCCGACCGAGAAGGAGACGCTGGTCTCGCGCCTGATCGACCGGCCGATCCGCCCGCTCTTCGCCGAAGGCTACAAGAACGACACCCAGGTGGTCGTCACCGTCCTGCAGCATGACCTCGAGAACGATCCCGACATCGTCGCCATGGTCGCCGCCTCCGCCGCCCTGACGCTCTCGGGCGTGCCCTTCATGGGCCCGGTCGGCGCTGCCCGCGTCGGCTATGTCGACGGCGCCTACAAGCTCAATCCGCTGATCGAAGAGGTCAAGGAATCGCAGCTCGACCTCGTCGTCGCCGGCACCCAGGACGCCGTCCTGATGGTCGAGTCGGAGGCCAAGGAGCTCTCCGAGGAAATCATGCTCGGCGCCGTGATGTTCGGCCACAAGCATTTCCAGCCGGTGATCGACGCGATCATCCGTCTGGCCGAGAAGGCCGCCAAGGAGCCGCGCGACTACGTGCCGGCCGACAACTCGGTCGTGCTCGACGCCGTTCTCAAGCTGGTCGATGCGGATCTCCGCGCCGCCTACAAGATCACCACCAAGGCCGAGCGCTACAAGGCGATCGACGCCGCCAAGGCCAAGGTCCAGGCGCTGGTCTCGGCCGAGCCGGACGGCAAGACCACCTTCACCAAGGAGCAGGTCGCCGGCCAGTTCAAGGAAGCCCAGGCCAAGGTCGTGCGCTGGACCATCCTCGACGACGGCGTCCGCATCGACGGCCGCGACGTCAAGACGGTCCGCAAGATCGTGGCGGAAGCGGGCATCCTGCCGCGCACCCACGGCTCCTCGCTGTTCACCCGCGGCGAGACCCAGGCGCTGGTCGTGACCACGCTCGGCACCGGCGATGACGAGCAGTTCATCGACTCGCTGGAAGGCACCTACAAGGAGACCTTCCTGCTGCACTACAACTTCCCGCCCTATTCGGTCGGCGAGACCGGCCGCATGGGTTCGCCCGGCCGCCGCGAGATCGGCCACGGCAAGCTCGCCTGGCGCGCCATCCGCCCGATGCTGCCGGCGAAGTCGGAGTTCCCCTACACGATCCGCGTCGTCTCGGAGATCACCGAGTCGAACGGCTCCTCCTCGATGGCCACCGTCTGCGGCACCTCGCTGGCGCTGATGGATGCGGGCGTGCCGCTGAAGTCGCCGGTCGCCGGCATCGCTATGGGCCTGATCCTCGAGGGTGAGCGCTTCGCCGTGCTCTCCGACATCCTCGGCGACGAGGACCATCTCGGCGACATGGACTTCAAGGTGGCCGGCACCGCCGCGGGCATCACCTCGCTGCAGATGGACATCAAGATCGCCGGCATCACCGAGGAGATCATGAAGGTCGCTCTCGGCCAGGCCAAGGGCGGTCGCGAGCACATCCTCGGCGAGATGAGCAAGGCCCTCTCGGCCTCGCGCAGCCAGCTCGGCGAGTATGCGCCGCGCATCGAGACGATGAAGATCCCGGTCGACAAGATCCGCGAAGTCATCGGTTCGGGCGGCAAGGTGATCCGCGAGATCGTCGAGAAGACCGGCGCCAAGGTCAACATCGAGGACGACGGCACCATCAAGATCGCCTCGGCAGACGGCAAGTCGATCGAAGCGGCGATCAAGTGGATCAAATCGATCGTCTCCGAGGCGGAGCCGGGCATGATCTATGACGGTACCGTCGTGAAGGTCATGGAGTTCGGCGCCTTCGTGAACTTCTTCGGCGCCAAGGACGGCCTCGTCCACATCTCCGAGCTCGCTCCCAAGCGGGTCCAGAAGGTGCAGGACGTCGTCAAGGAAGGCGACAAGGTCAAGGTCAAGTTCCTCGGCATGGACGAGCGCGGCAAGGTGCGGCTGTCGATGAAGGTGGTCGACCAGGCCACTGGCGAGGACATCACCGAGAAGCTGAAAGCCGAGCGCGAGGCCGAGAAGTCCCGCGAGCGCCAGAACGCCGACGACTGAGCTTAAGTGGAGCCGGCATCAGCTATCTGCTGGTGCCGGCTCCAGAATTCCTGCGGCAAGAATATCAGCCTGATTTTTTCCTAAGTACGCTTTTTCTAGCGCCATATAGGCTTCAAAAATCGCATTATCGCTTGGATGCAATTAAGCAGGTTCTCCGCGCCTCCATTTCATCGCGTTGCCATTGCTATCCTTACGTCTGCCGCGTTCAAAAAATTCTCTGTATCGGTATGGTGCTATGCCGATAAATGGTTCAAATCGAACCTTTCCGCTTTCCATCTCGGCCGTTCTTGAAACGATTAGCTCACCACCGTATAGTTCTATTGCATAGCTCTTAGGATACGGCTCTATATATACGACCTTCCTTATCCCAGCGGCAATTATATGTTTGGCACATAAATGACATGGGAAGGTAGTGCAGTACATTAGAGAGTTATTAAGAGGTATTCCATTACGAGCAGCGTCTGTAATTGCGTTCATTTCTGCGTGTATTATTCGACCAAATTCAATAGTATCCATCATAATTAAATTTTTATACTGGGATTTTTGGTCAGAAGATTCGATCTTTTTGAGTAATTGGCGACCATCTATATCCTTATATTCATCGACCAACGCACTGTTAGACCTCAAATTCAAGAGAACATCGTCTAACATTCTGATCTTCATGTCGTCATTTGTGTCGTATCCTTTAAACACTTCACGACTATCGTCCGGATCCCCGCTCCAATAAGAGTCCGTCCCGGAACTCATGACGCTCGCGCGATGCGGCGGATAAGAACCATGGCGGCGGCTGCGTAGAGGAAGGCCGTCGCGGAGGCGATGGTGGC